>NZ_JBSSEW010000005.1:0-268818 GCF_054062095.1 Pseudomonas sp. TE6288 | reverse complement strand
AGAACGCCGGTTTGTAGATGTGTTTGCTCGCACGAACATCATCCATCAAACCGGCGTTCTTGTTTCTGTCTTTCCCGGGATTCCGTGAAGAACCTTTTTTATTGGCCGCTGTTTTTCCAATCGCAACCAATGGCATATCAAGCCTTGACAAGCCATGCCAAATGCGTAGAATGCGCCCCTCTGACGCGGGATGGAGCAGCCTGGTAGCTCGTCGGGCTCATAACCCGAAGGTCGTCGGTTCAAATCCGGCTCCCGCAACCATATTCGTCAGAACAAACCCCGCCTGTCGCAAGACAGTGCGGGGTTTGTTGCATTCAGCCCCTACCCTTTGACTCTTCCTCGCCAAGCCCTGGTTCCAGCCCTTGCAGACGGCTGAATGAACTATCTTTAACTATCCTGAAACAGATTAAGCCGCCGGCGCGGAGTAATATTCGGATACGTTTTTCCAAAGGGACTTTCACTTGGCCGCACCTTGCCTTTACCTCGCGCGCTGCGCACGAGGCACTCCATGACCGCCCCCACTCCTGAGCCCCAGGCACCGTTGACCACGGCCTTGCCGGCGGCGGCGCAGCGCCTGCCCTGGCTGGAACGCCTGAGCAAGTACCGTCAGCCGCTGGGATTGGCGTTGACATTGCTGCTGTTCGCCATGGGCCTGATTGCCTGCCGCCATCTGTTGAGCGAACTGGATATCTACGCCCTGCATGATGCGATGCTCAGCGTACCGACCCAGTCGCTGCTCGGCGCGCTGCTGGCCACGTTGGCCGGCTTCGTGATCCTGCTGGGTTACGAATGGTCGGCCAGCCGCTACGCCGCCGTGCAACTGCCACCCCGTACCCTGGTGCTCGGGGGCTTCAGTGCCTTCGCCATTGGCAACGCAATAGGCCTGTCGATGCTGTCGGGCGGCTCGGTGCGTTATCGCCTCTATGCCCGGCAAGGCCTGGGCGCCGCGGAAGTCGCGCGCATGACAGTGTTCGCCAGCCTCTCGCTGGGCTGCGCGCTGCCGCCGTTGGCCGCACTGGCCACCCTGAGCGACCTGCCGGCAGCGGCAACGGCGCTGGGTTTGCCTGCACCGCTGCTGGGCGGCATCGCCGTCGCCGTGCTGGGCGCGGCGGTAGCCCTGGTCATGGGCCTGTACCGCCGTCGCCTGCCTGAACAGCCGTTGGCCGACAACCTGCTGGTGCAGTTCGGGCGCCGCACCCTGCGCCTGCCAGGCGCACGCCTGACTGCGTTGCAACTGCTGATCACCGCCCTGGATGTCGCCGCTGCGGCCACCGTGCTTTATTTGCTGCTGCCCGAAGCCCCGCCCTTTGGCGCGTTCGTGCTGGTCTACCTGCTTGCCCTCGCCGCCGGGGTGCTCAGCCATGTGCCGGGTGGCGTCGGGGTATTCGAGGCGATCCTGCTGGCCGCGTTCGCCAACCAGCTGGGCGCGGCACCACTGGCGGCCGCCCTGCTGCTGTACCGGCTGATCTACGTGGTGCTGCCGTTGCTGGTGGCCTGCGTACTGCTGCTGGCCAACGAAGCCCGCCGGCTGATGGTCACCCAGCAGGCGATCCGCGCAGCCTCGGGCCTGGCCGCGCCGGTGCTGGCGATCCTGGTGTTCCTTTCCGGGGTGGTGCTGCTGTTCTCCGGCGCTACCCCGGAGATCGACAGCCGTCTGGAGCACATGGGCTTCCTGATCCCACACCGCCTGATCGATGCCTCGCACTTCGGCGCCAGCCTGATCGGCGTGCTCTGCCTGCTGCTCGCCCAGGGCCTGCGCCGGCGCCTGTCTGCCGCCTGGCTGCTGACCACCGTGCTGCTGCTGGTGGGCGCGGTGCTGTCGCTGCTCAAGGGCTTCGACTGGGAAGAAGCCAGCCTGATGTGCTTCACCGCCGCCCTGCTCGCCCTGTTCCGCCGCTCGTTCTACCGTCCCAGCCGCCTGCTGGAGCTGCCGTTCTCGCCGGTGTACCTGGTGGCCAGCGCCTGCGTGGTCGGCGCCTCGGTATGGCTGCTGCTGTTCGCCTACCAGGACGTGCCCTACACCCACAAGCTGTGGTGGCAGTTCACCCTTGATGCCGATGCGCCGCGGGGCTTGCGCGCCGCGCTGGGCAGCGCCGTGCTGCTGGTGATCGTCGCCCTGACCTGGCTGCTGCGCACCGCCCGGCCAGTAATCCATCTGCCCAGCGAAGACGAACTGCAGCGCGCCAACCGCATCCTGCTCGCCTCCGACCAGCCCGATGGCGGGCTGGCCCTGACCGGTGACAAGGCGCTGCTGTTCCACCCCAACGACAACGCCTTCCTGATGTATGCCCGTCGCGGCCGCAGCCTGGTAGCCCTGTACGACCCGATCGGCCCGGCGCAGGAACGCGCCGAAATGATCTGGCAGTTCCGCGACCTGTGCGACTTGCACCATGCCCGCCCGGTGTTCTACCAGGTGCGGGCGGAGAACCTGCCGTTCTACATGGACATCGGCCTGACCGCGATCAAGCTCGGCGAGGAAGCGCGGGTCGACCTGCGCCGCTTCGATATCGACGCCAAGGGCAAGGAGATGAAGGACCTGCGTTACACCTGGAACCGCGGCGGCCGCGACGGCCTGGCCCTGGAGATCCATGAGCCTGGCCACGCCCCGCTGGAGGCACTCAAGGAGATCTCCGACGCCTGGCTCAGCGGCAAGAACGTGCGCGAAAAAGGTTTCTCCCTCGGCCGCTTCAGCCCCGAGTACCTGCAGCATTTCCGCATCGCGCTGATCCGCTTCCAAGGCCGTCCGGTGGCCTTCGCCAACCTGCTGGAGACCCACAGCAACGAGCTGGCCAGCCTCGACCTGATGCGCGCGCATCCAGAAGCACCGAAGCTGACCATGGAGTTCATGATGGTCGGTCTGATCCTGCACTACAAAAGCCACGACTACGGCCGCTTCAGCCTGGGCATGGTCCCCCTTTCCGGCTTGCAGCCGCGGCGTGGCGCCCCCTTGACCCAGCGCCTGGGCTCGATGGTGTTCCAGCGCGGTGAACAGCTCTACAACTTCCAGGGCCTGCGGCGCTTCAAGGACAAGTTCCAGCCGGACTGGGAACCCCGCTACATGGCCGTGCCGGCCGGGCTCGACCCGCTGGTTGCACTGGCTGACACCGCCGCCCTGATCGCTGGCGGCCTGACTGGATTGGTGAAACGTTGATGATCCGACGCTATTGGCTGTACGTACTGATTCCCCTGTTGCTCGCCGTACTGGCCGGCGGTGCGGCCTTCTGGCTGTGGACCCGCCCGGCCCCCGAGGCACGCCTGGAGCACCTCACGCTCGACGACGGCAGCGCCCTGACCCGCGCCACGCCCGGCGTGCATGCCAAGGCCCGAGTGGCCATCGGCGTGCCACAGGACCAAGCCCTGACCGACAA
Organism: Pseudomonas sp. TE6288; assembly: GCF_054062095.1. Classification (NCBI taxonomy): domain Bacteria; kingdom Pseudomonadati; phylum Pseudomonadota; class Gammaproteobacteria; order Pseudomonadales; family Pseudomonadaceae; genus Pseudomonas; species Pseudomonas sp. TE6288. The sequence goes on along the minus strand of NZ_JBSSEW010000005.1, from coordinate 265,450 downwards.
GCAACTGCTCGACCTGAGCCAGGCCGGCGAGGCGCAACTGGTGCAGGTGATCCTGCCACCGGCCGACTGCGCCAAGCAGCAGGTCGCGATGGACCAGGCCCTGACTCGACTGGCCGACAAACCGACCCTGGTTGCCGGTATCGGCCCGGGCGCTGCCCAGGCCTGGCGCTGGCTGGCCGCACAAAGCGACGACAGGGCGCGAGCCATCTCGGTGGATTTCACCGTCGAGCAGCCCGGCTGCCAGGCCGCCCTGCCCAAGTCCGCCGCCCACGGCCACTGGAACGTGGCCTGGAACGACAACCCGGATGACGCCAGTGCCGCCTTCGTGCGCGACCAGGCCAACGCCGAAACCAGCATCGCCGACTACGACATCCACCTGCCCCAGGTACTCAAGGCGCAATTGACCCAGGCCCTGGTCGGCCACGATGGCAACGCCCTGGCCATCCCGGTGGTGGAAGTCCCGGCCGGGCAGACCACCGACACCGTCACCCTGTTCCTTTCCGGCGACGGCGGCTGGCGCGACCTGGACCGCGATGTGGCCAGCGAGATGGCCAAGCTTGGCTACCCGGTGGTCGGCATCGACACCCTGCGCTACTACTGGCAGCACAAGACCCCGGAGCAGAGCGCCGCCGACCTCGCCGAGCTGATGCAGCACTATCGCCAGAAATGGGGCACCAAGCGCTTCGTGCTGACCGGCTACTCGTTCGGCGCCGACGTGCTGCCGGCTATCTATAACCGCCTGTCCGCAGACGACCAGAAGCGCATCGATGCGGTGATCCTGCTGGCGTTCGCCCGCAGCGGCAGTTTCGAGATCGAGGTGGAGGGCTGGCTCGGCAAGGAAGGCCAGGAAGCCCCGACCGGGCCGGAGATGGCCAGGTTGCCGGCGGCGAAGGTGGTGTGCATCTATGGTGTGGAAGAGACCGACGAAAGCGGCTGCACCGACAAGACCGCCGTGGGTGAGCGCATGAAACTGCCCGGCGGCCACCACTTCGACGAAAACTACCCGGCGCTGGCCAAGCGCCTGATCGGTGAGATCGAGACCCGCCAGGGAAAGGCTAACGTCGCTGAGAAATGATAGGGAAAGGGGTCGCTTTGCGGCCCATCGCGGGGCAAGCCCGCTCCCACAAGGCTTGTGTGATCCTTGTGGGAGCGGGCTTGCCCCGCGATGTTTGTGCCCTCAGATCTCGACCTGCGTCCCCAACTCGATCACCCGATTGAGCGGCAGGTTGAAGAACCGCAGGTTGCCGTTGGCATTCTTCAGCAGGAACGCGAACAGGTTCCCGCGCCAGCGCGACATCCCCTCCAGGCGGGAGGCGATCACCGTCTCCCGACTCAGGAAGTAGGTGGTGCGCATCGGGCTGAAGTCCAGTTCGTCCAAGTGGCAAAGCTTCAGCGCCGCCGGTACGTCCGGCTCGTCCATGAAGCCGAAGTGCAGCAGCACCCGGAAGAACCCGTCACCATAGGCTTCCACCTCGAAGCGCTCATGCTCCGGCACCCGCGGCCGGTCCTCGCTGACCACCGTCAGCAGCACCACCTGGCTGTGCAGCACCTGGTTATGCAGCATGTTGTGCAGCAGCGCGTGCGGTACGGCATCGGAGCGCGCGGTCAGGAACACCGCGGTGCCCTCGACCCGATGCGGCGGCTGCACGCGGATGCTGCTGATAAACAGCGGCAGCGGCAACGCACCTTCATCGATGCGATCGACCAGGATCTGCTTGCCACGCTTCCAGGTACTCATCAACACGAACAGCACGATACCCGCCAGCACCGGGAAAGCACCGCCCTGCACGATCTTCGGCACGTTGGCGGCGAAGAACAGCCCGTCTACGCACAGGAAGCCCAGCAGCAGCGGCACAGCCAATACCGGCGGCCACTTCCACAACAGCAGCATGACCGCCGAGACCAGGATGGTGGTCATCAGCATGGTGCCGGTCACTGCCACGCCGTAGGCCGCCGCCAGGGCGCCGGAGGATTCGAAGCCGATCACCAGCAGCACCACGCCGACCATCAACGCCCAGTTCACTGCGCCGATATAGATCTGCCCCTGCTCGTCGCTGGAGGTGTGCTGGATCTGCATGCGCGGCACATAGCCCAGCTGGATGGCCTGGCGAGTCAGCGAGAAGGCCCCCGAGATCACCGCCTGGGAGGCGATCACCGTGGCCATCGTGGCCAGCCCCACCAGCGGCAGCAAAGCCCAGGACGGCGCCAAGAGGTAGAACGGGTTGCGCGCCGCCTCGGGATTCTGCAGCAGCATGGCGCCCTGGCCGAAGTAGTTGAGCACAAGCGCCGGCAGCACCAGGGCGAACCAGGCACGGGCAATGGGTTTGCGGCCGAAATGGCCCATATCGGCGTACAGGGCCTCGGCACCGGTCAGCGCCAGCACCACGGCACCAAGAATGGCCACGCCCATGCCGGGGTGGACGATGAAGAAGTTCAAGGCCCAGCCCGGGTTGAACGCCTTCAGCACCTCCGGGCTCTGCAAGATGCCATGGACACCGAGCGCCGCCAGCGCAAGGAACCAGGCAACCATGATCGGGCCAAACGCCTTGCCGATCTTCTCGGTGCCATGCTTCTGCACCAGGAACAGCGCCACCAGCACCACCAGTGCAATCGGCACCACCCAGTGGTCGATACCCTCGAACGCCAGGCCCATGCCCTCCACCGCCGACAGCACCGACACCGCCGGGGTGATCATGCTGTCGCCGTAGAACAGCGAGGCGCCAATCAGGCCGCAACCGACCATCAGCATGCGCAACCGCGGATACTGCGCCGTGGCCCGCCGCGCCAGCGCGGTCAGGGCCATGGTGCCGCCCTCGCCCTGGTTGTCGGCGCGCAGGATGAACATCACGTACTTGAACGAAACCACCCACAGCAGCGACCAGAGGATCAACGACAGGATGCCCAGCACTCCATCATGGTTGACCTGTACGCCATAACCACCGGTAAAGACCTCTTTGAGGGTATACAGCGGGCTGGTGCCAATATCGCCATAGACCACCCCAACGGCCGCCACGAGCAGGCCCAGCGGCCGTGCTGCCCCCTGCTTCCCCGCGTGCCCGCCTTCGGCATGACTGCTTGCCTGAACCATCGACCACTCCCGCAGACGGCCTATTAGACCGGTTGAATGCCTACCCGCGCCGGGCCCTCCCGGATACCCCGGCACAACGGCGCGAAGCATAGCGCAGCGTTCGTCGTATTTCTGCTGGTAAAGCGACCTTGTGCTCGCTAGAATTGCGCACTTTTTGATCAGAGGCGCCGAAAGCGCCCGCCAGGATCGCCCCCGTTACCGGCCGGGCGACCTGTATTCAATACCGAGGTTAGCCATGTCCACCACTCCCGCCACCCCAAAGGTCGGCTTCGTCTCCCTGGGTTGCCCCAAGGCCCTGGTCGATTCCGAGCGCATCCTGACCCAGCTGCGCATGGAAGGCTATGAAGTCGTGCCTACCTACGAGGATGCCGACGTGGTGGTGGTCAACACCTGCGGCTTCATCGACAGCGCCAAGGCCGAGTCGCTGGAAGTGATCGGCGAAGCCATCAAGGAGAACGGCAAGGTCATCGTCACCGGCTGCATGGGTGTCGAAGAAGGCAGCATCCGTGACGTGCACCCGAGCGTGTTGTCGGTCACCGGCCCGCAGCAGTACGAGCAGGTGGTCAATGCCGTGCACGAAGTGGTGCCACCGCGCCAGGACCACAACCCGCTGATCGACCTGGTGCCGCCCCAGGGCGTCAAGCTGACCCCGCGCCACTACGCCTACTTGAAGATTTCCGAAGGCTGCAACCACAGCTGCAGCTTCTGCATCATCCCGTCGATGCGCGGCAAGCTGGTCAGCCGCCCGGTCGGCGAAGTCCTGAGCGAGGCCGAGCGCCTGGTCAAGGCCGGCGTCAAGGAGATCCTGGTGATCTCCCAGGACACCAGCGCCTACGGCGTGGACGTCAAGTACAAGACCGATTTCTGGAACGGCCGCCCGGTCAAGACCCGCATGCTCGAGCTGTGCGAAGCGCTGAGCAGCCTGGGCGCCTGGGTGCGTCTGCACTATGTCTACCCGTACCCGAACGTCGACGACGTGATTCCGCTGATGGCCGCCGGCAAGATCCTGCCGTACCTGGACATCCCGTTCCAGCACGCCAGCCCCAAGGTGCTCAAGTCGATGAAGCGCCCGGCCTTCGAAGACCGCACCCTGGCGCGCATCAAGAACTGGCGCGAACAGTGCCCGGAACTGGTGATCCGCTCGACTTTCATCGTCGGCTTCCCCGGCGAAACCGAAGAAGACTTCCAGTACCTGCTCGACTGGCTGACCGAAGCCCAGCTCGACCGCGTCGGCTGCTTCCAGTACTCGCCGGTCGAAGGCGCCCCGGCCAACGACCTGGGCCTGGAAGAGGTGCCGGACGACGTCAAGCAGGACCGCTGGGACCGCTTCATGGCCCACCAGCAGGCGATCAGCGCCGCGCGCCTGCAACAGCGCATCGGCAAGGAAATCGAGGTATTGATCGACGAAGTCGAGGAACAGGGCTCGGTGGGCCGCAGCTTCTTCGACGCGCCGGAGATCGACGGCAGCGTGTTCATCGACGGCGACCACGGCTTCAAGCCGGGCGACAAGGTCCGCTGCCGCATCGTCGACGCCGACGAGTACGACATGTGGGCCGAGCCCATCTGAGCGAAACCCGCCTGAAAATACCCCGCCCGCTGGCGGGGTATTTTTTTGCATCTATGTTTTCCTCAATGGCCTCCCGGAGGATCACAGGATGTCGCCCGCCGTCACGCTGCACACACCTCATCTGAGCGATTATCCCGAGCTGGTCCGGGTGTGGGAGGCGTCGGTTCGCGCCACCCACGATTTCCTGCCCGAGGGCTACATCCTGCTGCTGCGCGAGCACGTGCTGCGCAAATACCTCGATGCCGTGATGCTGGTCTGCTGCAAGGACAGCAAGCGGCACATCCTCGGCTTTGCCGGGGTGGCAAACGGCCGGGTCGATATGCTCTTCGTCGCGCCCGAACACCGTGGCCAGGGCATCGGACGGCGCCTGCTGCGCCACTCGGTGCACGAATTGAACGCCGAGCGCCTGGACGTCAACGAACAGAACCCGCAAGCCCTGGGTTTCTACCTGCATGAAGGCTTCGAGATCTATGGCCGTTCGGAAACCGACGGCCTAGGGCAGCCCTATCCCCTACTACATATGAGGCTTGTTCGGACAACGTCCTAGTACGCAAGCTCAGGAAACCACTACCCCGCTCCGAAATGGCGCAAATGACATCGATTTGCAGCCGCTACCTCGCCCAGGCAGGTACAATGAAGGCTTTCCCTACCACGTGATGCCCGTGTCCATGTCCGAACCCATTCGTCTCTCCAAACGCCTCATCGAACAGCTTGGCTGCTCCCGCCGCGAGGCCGAACTGTACATCGAGGGTGGCTGGGTCACGGTCGATGGCGTGGTGGTCGAACAACCCCAGTTCAAAATCACCGAACAGCAGGTCGAGCTGCTCCCGGGCGCTCGTGCCGACTCACTCGAACCGGTCACCCTGCTGCTCAACCAGCAGCCCGGCCAAAACACCGCAGGCGCCCTGGCCAGCATCAGCATGGCCAGCCTCAGCGAAGCGCACCGCGAGGGCGTGCGCCCGTTGCATGGGCATTTCGCCCGCCAGGCCTGCATCGTCCCGCTGCTGCCCGGCGCCAGTGGCCTGCAGCTGTTCACCCAGGACTGGCGGGTAACCCGCAAGCTGGAGGCCGACCTGCGCCGCATGGAGCAGGAATACATCGTCCAGGTCAGTGGTGAAGCCAAACCCGGCGCCCTCGAGCGACTGGCCCGCGGCGTGGAACGCAAGGGTGTCGAACTGCCGAAGGCCAAGGCCAGCTGGCAGAACGAGCAACACCTGCGCATCGTGCTGAAGAACCCGCAACCGGGGTTGATCGAACAGCTTTGCGAAACCGCTGGCCTCAAGGTCCTGGCGATGCGCCGCATTCGCCTTGGCGGGGTGTCGATGGGCAAACTGCCGCTGGGCCAGTGGCGCTACGTGGCCGCTACAGAACGCTTCTAGCATTACCGCCGCGCAATGACTGACGCGGCAACAGAACAGGATTCGCCGCAATGAACCACAACGATGTACTGCGCAGCCTGCGCTACATGCTCAAGGCCAACGACCAGAAAATGGCCGAGATCATCAAGCTCTCGGGCCTCGAGGTTTCCGCCGAGGCCATCGCCACCTATGTAAAAAAGGAAGAGGAACCCGGCTTCGTCCGCTGCCCGGAGAAGGTCATGGCGCATTTCCTCGACGGCCTGGTGATTCACCGTCGCGGCCGCGACGACAGCCGCCCGCCGCAGCCGATCGAAGTGCCGGTGACCAACAACACCGTGCTCAAGAAGCTGCGCGTGGCCTTCGAGCTGAAGGAGGACGACCTGCATGCGGTACTCAAGTCCGTCGACTTCCCGGTGTCCAAACCAGAGCTGAGCGCGCTGTTCCGCAAGGTTGGCCACGACAACTACCGCCCCTGCGGCGACCAGTTGCTGCGCAACTTCCTCAAGGGCCTGACCCTTCGCGTGCGCGGCTGAGCCAGGATGCAGCATACCGTCTCGCCGGTCGGCATCGTTCGCTCCTGCTTCAAGGAGAAGTTCGCCATCCCGCGCCAACCCCAGCTGGCGCCGGCTGCCCGTGGCGTGCTGGAGCTGCTGCCGCCCTTTGACCAGGGCGATGCCGTCGAAGGCCTGGAACAGGTCAGCCATGTGTGGTTGCTGTTCCTGTTCCACCAGGCACTGGAAGACAAGCCACGCCTGAAGGTGCGCCCACCGCGCCTGGGCGGCAACAGGAGCATGGGGGTGTTCGCCACCCGGGCCACCCATCGGCCCAACGGCATCGGCCAGTCGGTGGTACGCCTGGATGGCGTCGAACCGGGGCGTCTGCTGCTGTCAGGGATCGATCTGCTGGACGGCACCCCGGTGCTGGATATCAAGCCTTATGTGCCGTATGCGGACAGCGTCGCCGAGGCATCGAACCTGATGGCCAGTGATGCACCAGAGCCGATCAGCGTGCAATGGAGCGAGGGCGCACTGCCTCAGGCCCGCACCCACGCACTGCGCCTGGGCGAACCGCTGGTCGAGCTGATCGACCAGTGCCTGGCCCAGGACCCACGCCCAGCCTACCAGGTGCCGCCGCCCGAGCGGGTCTATGGGGTGAAGTTCTGGGATGTGCAGGTGCGCTGGCATTATCCGCAACCGGATGTGATCCGGGTGCTGGAGGTGGCGCCGGAGTGATCCGGTGTGGTTGCGGGCCCTATCGCGGGGCAAGTCGCTTGCCCCGCGATAGGGCCAACACGGCAAACCTTTTCTCCGAGCACAAAAAAACGCAGGCCAAGCCTGCGTTTTTTCATTCATGCCGCTGGCCTTACTTCTCGACGAACGCTCGCTCGATCAGGTAATCGCCCGGCTCACGCATACGCGCAGAGATCTTCAGGCCAAAGCTGTCCAGCACTTCGCTGGTTTCATCGAGCATGCTCGGGCTGCCGCAGATCATGGCACGGTCGTCCTGCGGGTTGATCGGTGGCAGGCCGATATCGCTGAACAGCTTGCCGCTGCGCATCAAGTCGGTCAGGCGGCCCTGGTTTTCGAAAGGCTCGCGGGTCACGGTCGGGTAGTAGATCAGTTTGTCGCGCACCGACTCGCCGAAGAACTCGTTCTGCGGCAGGTGCTCGGTGATGAACTCGCGGTAGGCCACTTCGTTCACGTAGCGAACGCCATGTACCAGGATCACTTTCTCGAAGCGCTCGTAGGTCTCCGGGTCCTGGATGACGCTCATGAACGGCGCAAGGCCGGTACCGGTGCTCAGCAGGTACAGGTGCTTGCCCGGGTTCAGGTCGTCCAGCACCAGGGTGCCGGTGGGCTTCTTGCTGATGATGATCTCGTCGCCTTCCTTCAGGTGCTGCAGCTGGGAGGTCAGCGGACCATCCGGTACCTTGATGCTGAAGAACTCCAAGTGCTCTTCCCAGTTCGGCGAGGCGATGGAGTAGGCGCGCATGAGCGGACGGCCGCTGTCCTGCTGCAGGCCGATCATCACGAACTGACCGTTCTCGAAGCGCAGGCCCGGATCACGGGTGCACTTGAAGCTGAACAGAGTGTCGTTCCAGTGGTGCACACTGAGGACACGTTCGTGGTTCATGTTGCTCATCGATGGGGCTCCTGAAGGAAAACGCGGCGCGCGCAAGACGCGCAGTTGCGCGATAGTTTAGGGGCAGCGACAATATCTGTTAACTGAATTATCAAGATATGTGTTATCGGTTATATAGATATGCGATTCACACTTCGTCAGCTCCAGGTCTTTGTCGCCGTCGCCCAGCACCAGAGTGTGTCCAGGGCCGCGGGCGTACTGGCCTTGTCGCAATCTGCGGCAAGCACCTCGATCACCGAACTGGAGCGCCAGTCCAGCTGCCAGCTGTTCGACCGTGCTGGTAAACGCCTGAGCCTCAACGCCCTGGGCCATCAACTGTTGCCCCAGGCCGTGGCGCTGCTCGACCAGGCCAAGGAAATCGAAGACCTGCTCAACGGCAAGTCGGGGTTCGGCTCGCTGGCCGTCGGCGCCACCCTGACCATCGGCAACTACCTGGCCACCTTGCTGATCGGCAGCTTCATGCAGGTGCATCCGGAAAGCCAGGTCAAACTGCACGTGCAGAACACTGCGCATATCGTGCAACAGGTTGCCCATTACGAAATTGACCTGGGTCTAATCGAAGGCGACTGCAACCACCCCGATCTGGAGGTGCAGCCCTGGGTGGAGGATGAACTGGTGGTGTTCTGCGCGCCGCAGCATCCGCTGGCCAAAGCCGGCCATGCCGATATCGAGCAGCTGTCCCATGAAGCCTGGATCCTGCGCGAACAAGGCTCGGGCACCCGCCTGACCTTTGACCAGGCCATGCGTCATCATCGCGCCAACCTGAACATCCGCCTGGAGCTGGAACATACCGAAGCAATCAAACGGGCCGTGGAGTCGGGCCTCGGTATCGGCTGCATCTCGCGCCTGGCCCTGCGCGACGCTTTCCGCCGCGGCAGCCTGGTACCGGTGGAAACTCCGGCACTGGACCTGTCGCGGCAGTTCTACTTTATCTGGCACAAGCAGAAGTACCAGACTTCGGCCATGCGCGAGTTCCTCGAGCTGTGCCGCAGTTTCACCGCTGGCGTGCAGCGCAGCGACGAGATCGTGCTGCCGCCGATCGCCTGAACGTCAGCCGAGCAGGATCACGCCCCAGACCAGCGCGACCATGCTCATGGCCACCAGTTGCGCGGCACTGCCCATGTCCTTGGCGTTCTTCGACAAGGGGTGACGGTCGAGGGAGATACGATCGATCGCCGCCTCCACCGCCGAATTGAGCAGCTCGACGATCAGCCCCAGCAGGCACACGGCGATAAGGATCGCCCGTTCGGCGCGGCTCACCGGCAGCCAGAAGGCTGTGGGGATCAACAGCACGTTGACCAGCACCAGCTGGCGAAACGCGGCCTCACCCTTGAACGCGGCACGCAGGCCGTCCAGCGAGTAGCCGGCGGCATTGAAGATACGTTTGAGGCCGGTCTGGCCCTTGAATGGCGACATGTGTGTCAGTCACTTCACCGAAAAAAGGCCAGCAGGCTAGTTCAACCGCAGTCAAAAAAGCGTGAAGGCGCAGGGATTTAGCTGGCCGAAACCGATTCAAGTTGTTGCAACAACAGCGCGGCCTGGGTCCGGGTACGAACGCCCAGCTTGCGGAAGATCGCCGTCACGTGAGCCTTGATGGTCGCTTCCGAGACACTCAGCTCATAGGCGATCTGCTTGTTCAGCAACCCTTCGCAGACCATGGTCAGCACGCGGAACTGCTGCGGGGTGAGACTAGCCAGCCCTTCGCTGGCGGCCTTGGCCTCGGCAGACACGTCAACCTTCTCGAACGCCTGCGGCGGCCACCAGACATCGCCGTCGAGCACATTGCGCACGGCTTCCTGGATCTTGCTCAGCTCGCTGGACTTGGGGATGAAACCGCTGGCGCCAAATTCGCGAGACTTGACCACGACGGCCGCCTCTTCCTGGGCCGAGACCATCACCACCGGGATCTGCGGGTATTGGCCACGCAGCAGCACCAGGCCGGAGAAACCATAGGCACCGGGCATGTTCAGGTCCAGCAGGACCAGGTCCCAGTCGGCTTTTTCGGTCAGGCTGGTTTCCAGTTCGGCGATGCTCGCCACCTCGACCAGGCGCACATCCGGGCCCAGGCCGAGGGTAACGGCCTGGCGCAGTGCGCTACGGAACAGTGGGTGGTCATCGGCAATCAGGATTTCGTATGTGGCCATCGATCTAGGGATCCTGTTCTGTACCAGGCGCAGGGGGTACGGGAGACGCCTGGCGGGTAACTCATGGCGCGAACGGCAGGGCCGCCGGCCGGGATGGCACGGCGAAGTCCGGGGTAACAGCAGCTTCGTCGTGCCCGAAGCGGCGCCAAGGATGCCGAGCACGCCCCGGGTGGTCAAGCCAATTGCCCGGTCGTCCCCGCCTACCCTGGCTGCCAGCCCCGACAGTATGTACCAATCCGCCGCGCCTGCCCCTTGGACTATAGGAAGGTATGCAAACGCTGGTGGACCTCGTCCTGCTCATCCAGCGCCAAGCGTCGCTTGCCACTGAGGTAGTGCAGGCTGAACACATCCAGGTAGGCATCCAGGGCCTGCGAGGCCTGGCTGTCGCCGGCCAGCTCCAGACACATGGCGGCAACTTCGGCGGTGCAGAAGTGGTCGTCACGCTTGGAGCGGCGCAGGCGGTAGCGCGACATCTGCTCGGCCTGCAGGCTCAGCACCGGGAAACGGTCGAGATAAGGGCTCTTGCGGAACATCTTGCGCGCCTCGGTCCAGGTGGCGTCGAGCAGGATGAACAGCGGGCGCTTGCCCGGTTCGCACAGCACCTCGCTGACCACACGGTCCTCTTTGACGAACTCGCCGGGGAAGACGATGTAAGGCTGCCAGCGCGGATCGTCCAGCAACGCCAGCAGGCCTTCGTCCACCGAGGTACGCAGCCAGCCGAAGGCGGAGGTATCCTCGATCACGTCGGCAATCAGCCACCCCGTGTTGGTCGGCTTCAGTGGCTCGGTGTCATGCATCAGCAGGCACATGCCGGCGTCTGCCGGCACCCGCGGTTTCCACGCGCACAGGCAGTGCGTGGCGATCACCCGGCAATCCGGGCAGCGCTCGGCTCGCGAGCCGCGGGCGACAAAGGGTTTGATGCTGCGCGCCAGGCGCTCGGCGCGCAGCCGCGCTACCGCGTGGCTCATGGCTGCAGGCCTTGGCAGGAAGATGGAAGGGGCACGACGACGACTCGGTGAAAACAAAACGCGAGTCTACCAGAGCACGCGTCATTTGCCGTGCAGCCCTTGCGGCCGCTCCTTTATAATCAGCGGCTCAGGCGGCCGGGGAACCCCAGCAGTTTCATGGAACGCCGCCCGCCGGCGCAGGTCAAAGCGCCAGTCATCGAACCAGGAGAGATTCATGCTGCGTCTTATCGTCCCGACCCTGAGCCTGTTGCTCGCCCTGCCCCTGGCCGCCCAGGCTGCCTCCAAGCAGGAATACGAGCTGACCCAGATGCTGCAGAAGGTCGCCAAGGAAAGCAGCGTCGGTACCCCCCGGGCCATCAACGAAGACATCCTCGACCAGGGCTATACCGTCGAAGGCAAGGCGCTGGTCAATCACCTGAGCGTGCGCCAGGAGCATGCGCAAGGCATGCAGGCCAACCCCGCGCAGGTGCGCAGCCAGCTGGGTGATAGCGTTTGCCGTAACAATGGTTACCGTCAGCTGATGTCCAAGGGCGCGGTGATGGTCTACCGCTTCACCGTGTACAAGACCAACCAACCAGTCATGGACCAGGCATTCGACGCTGCCAGCTGCGCAGCTGGCAACAAGAAAAAGTGATTCAGACCAGCTGATCGCTGTCTCTGGCGCGCCGCTGCTCATCATCGGCGCGCAACTCGGCCAACAGGGCCAGCAGATAAGGCGAGTGCCCCTCGCCCCCCTGCAGCCGACGCAAGCACTCCCCCTCCAGGCTCAGGTGATGAACCTTCGCCTCGCGCTCGAGCAACTGCAACAGTTGCCCGTCCACCTCGATCACCAGCCGGTGCATACCGCCACCTCGCTGCATCACTCTTCCGCCTCCAGTTAACCAAAGCGCTGCCATCATCGGATCCAGTCTGACAGGCGGTATTGCACGCCTGTGGCGGCACGAGTGCGCCCCAGCGTCTAGATTGATAACGAGTACCCATAACAACGACAACGCGATGGAACTGCCACTGCAACAATGGCCTTGAAGGCCTACTGCAACGCTCGGGGGCACACTCGAGCCACAGCAGCCAGCGACACACGCAGTGTCGCGGCCGGGACCTGCCATCGACCCGGTCAGAGGTTTTGCTGCAGAAGGAGACGTTGAATGCCTTACCAATCGAACGAGCTGCTGTTCAACCATTTCAGGGACCACGGCATCGACCTGAGCAAGATCGACGAGCAACTGCAACTGGTTGCCCCGAACAGCCCCAACCTGCCGCTGTACCGCGACATGCTGCTGACCGTGCTGCGCATGGCCCACGACGACCGCAACCGCTGGAACGCCAAGATCACCCTGCAGGCCCTGCGTGAGCTCGACCATTCGTTCCGCACCCTCGAGCACTACAAGGGGCGGCGCAAAGTCACCGTGTTCGGCTCGGCACGAACGCCGTTGGAGCACCCCATGTATGCGCTGGCCCGGGAGCTGGGCGCAACGCTGGCACGTTCCGACCTGATGGTGATCACCGGCGCCGGAGGCGGCATCATGGCCGCCGCCCACGAAGGCGCCGGCAGCGATCACAGCCTGGGTTTCAACATCACCTTGCCCTTCGAGCAACATGCCAATGCCACCGTCAATGGCACCGACAAGCTGCTGCCGTTCCATTTCTTTTTCATTCGCAAGCTGTTCTTCGTCAAGGAGGCCGATGCGCTGGTGCTCTGCCCGGGAGGCTTCGGCACCCTTGATGAGGCGCTGGAAGTACTCACCCTGATCCAGACCGGCAAGAGCCCGCTGGTTCCGGTGGTGCTGCTCGACTCGCCCGGCGGTAGTTTCTGGCAGGACGCCCTGGCCTTCATCAGCCGCCAACTGGAAGAGAACCGCTACATCCTGCCCAGCGACCTCAAGCTGGTGCGCCTGGTGCACAGTGCCGACGAGGCGGTGGAGGAAATCAACCAGTTCTACAGCAACTACCACTCCAGCCGATGGCTGAAGAACCAGTTCGTCATCCGCATGCACCACCCCTTGAGCGAGGCCGCGCTGCATGACGTGGAGGAAGGTTTTGCCGACCTGCGCCTGAGCGGCAGGTATCACCAGCAGCCTGACAGTGGCGCGGAGCACGAAGAAGGCAACTTCAGCCACCTGACACGCCTGACCTTTGCCTTCAACGGCCGTGACCAGGGTCGCCTGCGCGAACTGGTGGACTTCATCAACCTGTCGGAGAACTGGGCCAAACCCCAGCCAATGCACACCACCCAACGAGCCCGGGAAGCCCTGCGGGTGAACTGAACGCAAAATGGCCCACATGGCCGGCCCCGGTCGGGGTCAGCCATGTGGGCCATCAATGCTGGTCACGCTTCAATAATCGTCAAGATCGCGCCCGCTGAGCAGCCGACCGATCATTTCCATGGAAAACCCACGGTAGGCGAGAAAGCGCGTTTGCTGTGCGCGGCTGCGCGGGTCATGGGGGAGTTGCCCAGAGAACTTGCGCTGCCACACCTCCTTCAACCGCACCGCCCAGTCCACTTCGCTGTCACGCAGTGCCTGGTCGATATCGCCTCGGTCCAGACCTCGCTGGCCAAGCTCCTCACGGATACGCCCAGGGCCATAGCCTGAGCCGGAACGATAGCGTATGAAGCTTTCAAGATAGCGGGCCTCGCTGAGCAGCCCCTCTTCGGCAAGCCGATCAAGCGCGGGCTCGATCAACTCATCGGTAGCACCGCGTTGACGCAGCTTGCGGGTCAGCTCCACACGACCATGCTCGCGGCGTGCGAGCAGGTCCATGGCTGTCCGCCGAACGGCGACGGGGGTGTCGAGTACGACGGACATGGAGGCAGATCAATAACCGGCGTCGGCGTCAGCCAGATCATCGGCATCAGCTTCGGCGGCACCGGCCTTGGCGGCCGCTGCTGCAGCGGCGGCGGCACCGGCGGTCAGCAGCTTGTCGCGAATCTGCTTCTCGATCTCGCTACCAATGGCCGGGTTCTCTTGCAGGTACTTGGCGGCGTTGGCCTTGCCCTGACCGATCTTGTTGCCCTGGTAGCTGTACCAGGCACCGGATTTTTCAACCAGGCCTTGGGAAACACCCAGGTCGATGATTTCGCCGTTGCGGTAGATGCCCTTGCCGTAGAGGATCTGGAACTCGGCCTGGCGGAACGGCGGCGAGACCTTGTTCTTGACGATCTTGACGCGAGTTTCGCTACCGACCACCTCGTCACCTTCCTTGACCGCGCCGGTACGGCGAATGTCCAGGCGCACGGAGGCGTAGAACTTCAAGGCGTTACCACCGGTGGTGGTTTCCGGGCTACCGAACATCACGCCGATCTTCATGCGGATCTGGTTGATGAAGATGACCAGGCAGTTGGCGTTCTTGATGTTACCGGTGATCTTGCGCAGCGCCTGGGACATCAGACGGGCCTGCAGGCCGACGTGCATGTCGCCCATCTCGCCTTCGATCTCGGCCTTGGGCACCAGCGCGGCCACGGAGTCGACGATGATCACGTCGACGGCGTTGGAGCGCACCAGCATGTCGGTGATTTCCAGGGCCTGCTCGCCGGTGTCTGGCTGCGAGACCAGCAGGTCGTCGACGTTGACGCCCAGCTTGCCGGCGTATTCAGGGTCGAGGGCGTGCTCGGCGTCGACGAAGGCGCAGGTGGCGCCGTTCTTCTGGGCTTCGGCGATGACCGACAGGGTCAGCGTGGTTTTACCCGAAGACTCCGGACCGTAGATCTCGACGATACGGCCTTTCGGCAGGCCGCCAATGCCCAGGGCGATGTCCAGGCCCAGCGAACCGGTGGAGATGGCGGGGATCGCCTGGCGCTCGTGGTCGCCCATACGCATGACCGCGCCTTTGCCGAATTGGCGTTCGATCTGACCCAGGGCCGCAGCCAAGGCGCGCTTCTTGTTGTCGTCCATTGAAATCCTCACGTGTTCGACGTGGCCCTGACGGCCGGAATAACTGTATAAGTAGCCAGTATTATTCCACAGGGATTCGTTTCCGCAAACCCCCGTCGGGCGAATTACTCCGCACCAAGCTGTAACAAGCCGTCTAACGCGGCGATCACCGTCTGTCGGCGCACCGCTTCGCGGTCACCGTCGAAGTGCCGGCGCTCGCTGCTCACGTGGTCGCCGTCGGCCCAGGCCAGCCACACCGTGCCCACCGGCTTGGCGGCTGAACCGCCGTCGGGGCCGGCCACGCCGCTGACCGCGACCGCAAAGCGCGCGCCGCTGGCGGCCTGGGCGCCGCGTACCATGGCCTCGACCACCTCCTGGCTGACCGCGCCCACCTCGGCGAACAACACCCCGGGTACACCAAGCTGGCGGGTTTTCTGGGCATTCGAGTAGGTGACGTAGCCGGCCTCGAACCAGGCCGAACTGCCGGGGATGCGGGTGATAGCCTCGGCGATGCCGCCGCCGGTGCAGGACTCGGCGGTGGTAACCTGGGCATTGAAGCGCCGCAGGTGTTCGCCCAGGCGGGTGGAGAGAACAGTGATCGGGTCCATGATGGGCTCCTGGCAAGACTGCGCCCTACCCTACCACTCCCGCCCCTTCTGGCAAGCGCTCAGGGGGCCAGGGCACGGATATAGGCCTGGCACGCCCGCAAGGCGATCAGTCCGCGGTCGCCGTCGTCGGTGATGGCGATAATTCGTCGAGCATGCGCCGGGTCAAGTCGGGCGCGTACGGAGCCATGATCCACGCTGGCGGCGCCGGTGGCGGCAGGCACTGGGGCACAGGCGGTGTCGCGCTCGACCAGGACCGACAGGCGCAGATCGGCAGTAGCAAGGCGGTCACGCAAGCGAGCCTGAGTGTGCTGGGCATCGGTCAACTCCTGGAAATGTTTGGTTTCGCTGTCGTGCAGGCGTTGTTCGAGGCCCTGGCGCTGCTCGCGCTCGGCCAGCAGCATGCCGTGCAGCGCCTCGGCCTGGTCCAGGCGCTGCTGCACCAGCGCTTGTTCCTGTGCGGCCAGCTGGCGACCAAGGCGCCAGCCCTGCGCCTGCCAGGCCACGGCAGCGGACAACACCATCAACCCAACGCACACCGCCAGTTGCAGGCGGCTCAGCACAGCACCTCCCGCGCCCGCGCCCACAGTTCGAGGCGTTCGGACAAGCCGTTCAGGCCACCGTTGATATGCCGGGTGATGCGGTTGAACTCGCCCTGGTCGGCCAGGGCGTTGAGCCCACGCGAGTGCCAGAACCAGGCCGCCGATTCGCAGGCCCAGCGCGGCTGCTCGAGCATCTGCGGTTGCGCCAGCAGGCGCTCGTCGCCAAACAGCGCACGGCTGCAGGCCTGGTAGTTGTTGCGCCCGGTCACCTGGATCAAGCCACGGCCGCAATAGCGCTGGCCGTCGCCGTCGGCTTCGGGCGTGTTGCCCAGGCGCAGGGCCAGGGTGCCGGTGTCGTAGCGGGCCAGGTACTTGTCGTTGCCCAGCTCCTTCACATAGCGCAATTGGCCGGACTCATGGCCGACCTGGGCCAGGAACGCGGCAACGCGCTTGGGGTGGTCGATCTCCCAGTTGGCCATGGCCGTGTTCAGCGCCGGCAAAAACGCGGCGACGCGTTGGCCGGCGAGTGGGTAGATCTGCTTGAGTTGCTGTTCAGTGAGCGACATCGGCGCATTCTCCATTGCGATCGGATCGAACGGCGGCCAGTGCCGCCAGTGGCTCGCTCATGGGCGATGGCTCGAAGCGCGTGGCTTTCACATGATTCAAGGTACGGCATCGGCCGCATTTGATCTGGAGCTCGGAAACCGGGGTGACGCGGGCCAGCAGCTTGTGGCACTGGCCACAACGAAGGTCGATGAACATATGACGATGATCCTGAAGCGGATTGAGTACCAACAGGCGACTATAGGAAGCGCGTTTGCCCGCAGGCACCGGGAAACCATCTCCACCCTGCCTCAGGCCTTGAGCGTCCCCGCCCGCCTGGGCGCGGAGCCCTTGGCCCTGGCCTTGCCCTGGCGACCGCCATTGCATTGCACGGTGGTACGCCAGCCGCTGCTGGTGAACACCTGCTCAACCGACTCGATCAGATAAAGGCCATCGAGCCCGGCAAGGAAACCCTGGACATCGATGGCGCGTTCGGCGAACAGATCGGTACGCCCAGGCATGTCCAGGCGCACGCTGGCAGTGTCGCGGTTGAAGCTGGCCAGGCGGGCACGGGCGGCCTGTTCCGCCGCCGCACGGTTGGGGTACAGGTGACGGTCGGTGTAAACCGGCTGCAGGCCGTCCGGGGCATCGCCATTGACCAGTTCCACCGCCTGCAGGCGCCCGCTGGCGCTGTCCTGGTGGCGGGTCCTGACGGCCTTGTGGGTGCTCTTGTCGGCCAGGCGGAACTGCCACTGGCTGACCTGGGTGCGTGTAATGCCCACCACGTCCAGAGGCTTGCCACTGGCGCTGTGCCCGCCTTGGCGCGGCAGCACCAGCAGTTGCCCATTGGCGAGCTTGGCGGTGCAGTCGTGCTGGCGCGCCAGGCGGGTGACGAAGTTGAAGTCCGATTCGCTGTACTGATCGACCCGCGGCACCTGCACGGCCACCGGGCACACCGCCTGCCAACCGTTGCGGGCGCCGATCTCGGCGACGATGCGCTGCAGCGTTGTGTTCTCCCAGCTGCCGCTGCGGATGGTCTTGCCGCTGCCGCGCAGGTCGCTGGCCTTGCCACGGATCACCAGGGTGTCTGGCGGGCCCGACAGCTCGACCTCATCGACGGTGTAGCGGCCCAGGCGGCTCAAAGGCTGGCCGGCGTAGCCCAGGTGCACCTCCAGCAGCGCGCCCCTGGCCGGCAGCGCCACGTTGCCGTCACGGGCATCGATGCGCAGTTCGAATTCGTCCGACTCGAGGCCAGGCTTATCGGTGGTGCGCAGCAGCAGCAGGCGGTCGTTGATCAGGTTGGTGATGTCGTTGCCGTCGGCGGTGATACGGAATTGGGGTTGCACGATTGAGGCTCCGATGTCAGTCCCACAGTTGCAAGGTTTCGCTCGTCGTCATCGGCAGTTCCGGCAACCGGATCCTCACCCCGGCGCGAAACGGCTGCGCCTCGTCCGCCAGCCCCTGGTTGGCATCCAGCACGGCCTCGACGGTGCCGGTAAGATGGCCGTAATAGTGCTGGCAGAGGGTGTCGAGCAGGTCGCCCTCAGACGTTGTGCAAGTCTTGGCCATAGCTCACGAACTCCAGTGAAAACCCTTGTTTGCGCGGAATGCCGCCGGCCAGCAGGACACTTTGCTCCTCCTCGATGCTGGTCAGGCACCAAGTGCCGAGCACCTCGCCGTAGCCAGTGGTCAACGACAGCGGCAGCAACTGGCGGCCAATGCTGCGCAGCGTCTGCAACTGGCCGAGGCCACCCTTGAAACCCGGGAAGATCGCCCCGCGAATGCTGATGGTCTCTTCACCCAGGCTCACCGCCTGCTGCGCGGTGTCGCGGCTTAGCCGCTCCTGGCCGGCCCAGCGGAAGCGGGTCTGCCGGCGCAACTGGTCGAAGGCGGCGGTGTCGAGGTTGAAGTAGTACGGCGCCGCTCCCGCCTTGAGCGGTTGCAGCACCAGTAGGTGCGGGAACGGCTTTATAGCTTCGGCGGCCGGCGTCGCCTCAGGCGCGAAGCCCAGTGTCGACAGCATGCCGTTGACGGCCGAGGGTAACTCCTTTACCAACCGCTTTATGGCGGTGCCGGCCTTGGCGATATGCCCGGCGAAGGTATCGATGCGATCACGTACCTGGCGTACCACGGCCAGCGTCTGCTCGTACCTGGCCGCTACCTTGGCAACCCGAGCCTGGGCATTCGTGATTGCGCGCATCGTGCGCTGGAGTTTGGCGGCGATGAACGGGCCGACCACTGGCAGCCCCTCCAGCACGACGACCGCGCCCTGTACATGGCCGATCGCGTCGTTCATCGGATCAAGCATGGCGCCGGCATGCCGACGCCCTGCTTCTCCTGCCTTGACCAGGGCGTGCAGCGTGGCTTGCAGCTGCTCCATATAGGTCATGGATCCTCCTGTCAGAATGGATTGGGATGATCGGCCAGCTGTGCGTTGTAGGCCTGCCTTTGCAGGTCCTGCATGACACGTCGGACCGCCTCTTCGAGTTGCTGGGTGAGCTGGTTGGGTGCGTCCACGCTGCCCTGCACGGTGATAGGCATGTTCGCGGTGAACGTGAGCTGCTGGCTGACGGGCTGCGTGGCCAAGCCTTGGCTCTGCACCGGGCGCGGTCCTGCATCGGGCAGCGCCAGCGGCCCAACAGGTACGCTCGTTTCCTGCGGTTTGAACTCGGCGGCGCGCTCGGAGAAATACTTGCCCACAGGTGCACCAATCAGCACTCCAGGCCCAATCGTCAGCGGCACCTCGACACCGCCAGCGGCGCGCGCATCGACTGCCGCCCGAGGCTTGGAATGCGCCACCTGCGATGGCGCCAGTAGCTGTCTGGCCATCCGTGTGCCGACCTGCCCATCGAGCACCTCTCCCTTCGGAGCGAGGGTGATCTGCCGCGGATCGCCCAGGGAGATTGCTTGCCGGGGACTCTTGCGAAGTTCGTCAGAGGCGCTAAAGAATGTCTTTCCAGCCCATCCCCCGATCACACCACCGATCTTGTCGCCAACCATGTTGCCGATCAGCATCGCAACTGGCGGACCGACAACGCCACTGAGAAACATCCCCCCCAGCACCGTACCCACCGCTCCGCCAATCGCACCACCATAACCCGCCCCCTTCTCCTCGGGCGTCTTGGCCGTGGCATAGGTGTAAGCCCCCTTTACCCCGGCCTCCAGCCAAGGCAGCTTGCCAGCCGCCTTGAAAGCTCCCGTCAGCCTGGCCCAACGCCCAGGTGGTGGATTGATACCGGACGGTGACGGTCCGGCATCCGCCCCTAGCGGATAAGGTTCGTCCAGCCCAACCCCACGTCCAGGACGGCGTAAACGGCCACGATGCTTGTAGGCTGCAGCCCCCACGCCTATCCCCAGGGCGCTGGCCAAGGTGCCCCACAATGTACTCGACGCCGATGGCGGGGCAGCGTCTGCTGACGGCGTCGACTGCCCGTTGCCAACGCCCGCCACGGAAGCACTGTGCGCTGCGCTGTCGGGCCTGGCCATCAGCTCCTTGCCCACCACACCGCCAACCTTGTCGCCGGCAAAGCCGAGCATCATCGAGGCCGTAGGGGCGCCCAGCTTGAGGCCCGCGCCCAACATTGCCCCTGACACGGCCCCCAGGAAACCACCGGCGGCGGCACCCACCCCCTCCCCCCTCTGCTCCGGAGTGGAAGCCGTGGTCGCCGTAAACACCAACTTCGTCAACGCATCCAGCCCAGCCATGCCGGTAGCCGACTTCCCGGCCTGTAGTGCCTGCGTCCAACGCCCTGATCCATCACTCCGCGGAAGCGGGGTCGGCATCGCATCCGCGCCAAGCGGGTAATCCTCACTGCCTGGCGCACCATCGGTACTGCCAATGACCAAGGCCGGCAGGTACAGGGTACCCGGACGGACAGATGCGCTACCCTGGGCGGCGCCAGGTTGTCCATTGCTGTCAGTCGAGCCGACCAGCCCATTTCGAACCTTGCCAATCGCCGCCGGTGCCTGGGCGACTCCCTTAGCCACCAGGTAACCACCGCCCGCGATCAGGAGCGACGATGCGACATCGCGCGCCGCCTGGCCGACCTGGGGCAGCAACTCAGGCCCCGACTGGGTCGACCGGGGGCCCTGGGAGCGCTCCAGAAGTGCCTTGTGCTGCTGAAGCAGCCCGACCTGCTGTTGCTGTACTTTCAAGGACTCGGCCTGCGTATCCTTGCCCTGTAGCGCCATCGCCCGCTGCGGGGGCGGGGCATTGCTTCCCCCGCCGCCGACTTCGGCAGGCCGCTGGGTCCTCCCCAGCTCCCTCATGGGTACCGTGCGGCCAGGTAGCCCTTCCAACGACCCCGCATGTTCCGGGACGGTTACACCGACTGCGCCAAGCGCTGTCGTTGATCTGTTCGCCATCCGTGTCTCCCCTTTCAATCCGCCAGCCACCAGACCATGTCGCTGAACGACATGGTCATGATTTCGCTGGCAGAAAAGTTCAGCTCCTTGGCCAGCCGCCTGGCGGCGGCCTTCTGCCGGGCAGGGTCAAACCTCGTCGTCCTGCACCAGGCGAAAGTAGCCCGTCTGCAAGCGGCTGTAGTCCTTGAGGGCCAGGCCCTCGAGGTCCTTGACGCCAACCTCGGCGAGCGAGGCGAACAAGTTCAGTTCGCGCTGCTCGTCGTCAGCCACGCCACCAGCCTGTGCGTTGCGGATGTCACGCACGGTCGGTGCGCGCAGCGACAGGCTGTCGACCTGCACGCCATTGGCTTCGCTGGGACGCGACAGGCGCACGGTCACGCGCTCGGCGTTAACGGTCAGCCATTGCGGCAGTTTCTTCGCTTGAGCCATCGAACGTTCTCCTTAAAGACCCAGGGCGGCGCGCTGGGCGGCCAGCTGGTCGACACCGTCGATTACCCGCTTCATGCCCAGGGCGTCGATTTCGTAGGCCAGGCGGCCATCGACTTCGAGCTTGTAGTAGGTGACGGCGACGCTGTGCTTGATCTCGGCCTTGTCGCCGGACTTCCAGTCGCCCATGTCGATCTCTTTCAGCGAACCGCGCAGGGTGACGATGACCGGGTTGATCTTGCCCTTGAGGCCCTTGAAGGCACCGCGGAAGGTGCCGTTGAAGGCGGTGCCGTCGGCCAGGCCGAAGAACTTCAGCGACTCGCGGCGCACGCCGGTGGTGGTGAAGGCCGCTTCCTGCTTCTCCATGCCCTGGTCCATCTCGACGGGCATGTCCATGCCGCCGGGGCGGTGCTCTTCCATCTTCAGGGTGAGCTTGGGTAGGGTCAGGCTGGGCACATCACCCTGGAAGCTGACGCCATCGACGAACAGGTTCAAATTGGCCAGTGTTTCGGGAATCATTGCCATGTAAGTGCGCTCCTTAAGCGACGGAATCGAGGACTTCGGTCAGCCACTGGTTGGTGACTTCGACGCGGAAATTGGGGTTTTCGGCAGGCGGCACATCGGTGAAGCGGATGTTCCAGTACACCTTGCCCTGCTCCAGCTGGCTGGCGGTGTTCAGCTCCGGATCGGCGAAGACCTCGAAGTTGATGATCGCGCCCTGGTTCTTCAGGTCGCGCATGAAGGCCTGCAGGCCCTCGGTGACGTCCTTGACGTAGGTGGCAGTGATGGAGCGGTCGACGGCCCACTTGTGGCCGTAGAGGATCGCGTCCATGACGATGTCCATGGTCCGCACGCGGGTGACGAAGGCCCATTTCGGGTCGCTCGACAGGGTGCGGTTGCCCCACAGGCGGAAGCCGTCGTCGCGGATGATGGTGGCGATGTTGGCGTTGTTCAGCAGGTTGGCGCGGCAGGTGTCGTCGCCATCGAGGAACTCCACGGCGCGGGTGGTGCCGGTGATGCCGACGAACTCCTTGTTCGACGGCGACGCCCAGAAGCCGTACTCGCGGTCGGTGTAGGCGAACAGGCCGGCGACCCAGGCCGACGCCGGTGCATCGACGGTGGCCTGGGCCTCGTTGTCCCAGTAGCGCACGCCGGGGTCGACCATGAAGGCCCGCTTGGCGCCAAACTGCTTGGCGTAGGCAAGCACTTGCTCTTCGGTGGTGTTGGGGCCATCCAGGATGGCGATCCCACGCAGTTTGTCGGCCAGGGTCACCAGGGCTGTGGCGATGGTGTCGACCGAGCTGTAGCCCGGTACTATCAGCAAACGCGGCTGAGCGTTGAATCGGCTCTTGCCATCGAGCAACGCTTGCAGGCCGGTACGCTTGCCGTTGATCCCGACGGTACCGATGATCGCCGAGATCTGTTCGGCGGTGTCATCCAGCTTGGCCACGCCACAGGCGACGATAACCGCCTTGGCGCGAGCGAAGACCGCGCGGCAGGCCTTGGTGATGGCCGCATTGCCACCAAACGCAGACACTGCTTCGCGCTCGCTGGTGATCAGCATCAGGTCATTGGCCTTTGCGGTGACGCCCGGGCCTTCGGTGAAGGTATCGACCAGACCGATGATCGAGGACGAAGGCAACGCGATGTTGCGGGCACCCGTGTCGACATTGGTCACGGTGACGCCGTGGAAGAATCCACTCATGTAGGTTTGCTCCAGGTTCAGGTGTGAAAAGGCCCTGCGGGTGCAGGGCCTGGAAGGGGTGGATCGGTGTAGGAAAACACCCGGCGCTGCGGGCGCTCAGATTCAGGCGACTTCTTCGAAGCCTTGGCTGGTCAGCCAGTCGGCAGCCGCCGTCTCGTCAGGGCTCGACGGCCAACTTTCGGCAGTTGGCACCGCGTCCGAGAGGTCCAACCGGTTCAGTTCGATCCGGTAGCGTTTCCAGGCTGTCAACGCCGTTGCTTCGGCATCTGTTGCCATTTCCAGCGCAACGGCGTCCTGCAAGGTGGAAATGCGCAGCGTGGCATATCGGACCAACAGTGCCTGCTTGTGGGCGCCCGATTGGCGTAGCGCCTTGCCTCTGGCCACCTGGTCGACAACCCAGGCACTGCCGTTCCAGATGTCGAAGTCCGAGGTCGGTGCTTGCAGCGTGAAGTCTTCAGGCAGCTCACCCAGCCTGGTCCAGGCCTGCGCCTCACCGTCGGCGGTGCGATACACCGTTACGCCTCGATGATCGACCACTTGGTCCCAGTGCTTGCCGTCTTGCGTGACGATGGCGGCGAAACCGGCCTTCAACTCAGGCGGTTGTATGGAATAGCTATGGGCCGGTATCAGCCAGATTCCGGGCTCGAGCGGGCTGGGATCGGCCGCGCAGGCTCCGAGAAACTCACCACTGGCAGGGTCGACGTTACACACCAGGGGTGCAACGACACCGGCCTGTTGCCACCAAGCGGCGGCGGCAGCTGGGTAGAACTGCACCGCAGCCACTGCGCCTTGATTGATTTGATCGGTCATGGGCACTCTCAATATTTGATACAGGCCAGATAGGCCCGGTTGAATGGCCTGGATTCGTTGCCGCCGCTGACGCTGGTGACGAAGCTGTGGGCATGGGCCGGCGCCGTGTCGGTGTTGACTGCGTTCACGCCATCGCCCATCTCATCACCGAGCACGGCGTTACCGCCACTGGTGACCATTGCCGCAGCGATACGTTCTCTCACCAGCAGGGACACGTGCGCGTGGGCGCCTGCGGCCGAAGTGGCCCCGGAGTGTGCGTGTTCGAGGTTCTGACTGGCCTGGTCGGTGAAAAGCGCCCGGCCAGGGTCGACATTGCGACCATCCGACCAACCACGGTCGAAATAACCACGATCATCGGGCAGGTTGAACGTCGTCGAGCCATCACCGGCGCCAAACTGGGTACCGATGACCGCGAACAAGCGCGCATAGGTCACGCGCGAAATCGCTGCGCCGTTACGCTTCAGCCAGCCCGCCGGTGGCACACTCATCGCGAAGTGGGCGACATGCCCGGCGGTCAGACCTGCAATGGCATTCACCTGTTCGATGGTGGCTTTCTTCGACAGCTCGTTGACCATCGTGGCGGCAAAGTTCGGATCGTTGCCGATCGCGGCCGCCAGTTCGTTGAGCTGGTCCAGCGCGGCCGGTGCCGAACCAACCAGGGCCGCAACCGCCTGTGCCACGGCATTCGAGGTTTCCGCCCGGGTGAAGACTTCGTTCTTGGTATAGGCGTCGGTGATGCCGTAATCCGCCACGGTGGTCGGATTGCTCGCCGAAACGACACGACCATACTTATCGACCTGCACGCTCCGATACGTACCCTCAACTACACCGGTGCGGCCAAACGCCATCTCGAACGCCAGAGCCGTCACGCCCAATGTGATCGTTGCATCGGTGACCAGCTGCCAACCGCTGTCGCCATTGACCGTGCCCTTCTCCACCAGCACCAGCAAGCCAGGTGTGACCTTGGCATCGGTATTGGCATCGCTGCTGCGAACCCAGGCACTTGCACCGACCTGGTACAAGCCGTTGTCCTTGGCTGCTGCCTGATTTTTCACCAGTACCCGGGCACCAGCCAGCAGCGCGACGCCATCAATGGTCTGCAACCCATTCAAAGTGATGGGACCGGTGGTGGCAGCCTGCACCGAATACTTGAAGTCCTGCCTGGCCAGCTCCTCGGTGACCCATTCACGGGTAGCGAGGACAACCGCAGGGTCGATTTTCAGCTGTACCAGGCTGGCGGTGCTGACGATCAGGTTCAGGCGTACCACCTGGGTGCGGCCCGAGCCCTGGCTAAGCAGCGGTTTGTAGGTGGGTGCGCAGTTGGCCACGGCGACCATGTCGCCGTCAGCGTCGTATAACGCGACTTCGCGGATCCAACGCCCTCCTACTTCTGCGGGGATGACCTGCTCGGCGACGATCACCGAACTGTCCTTGTCGTCCACCTTGAGCTGGTTCAGCGGTGCGCGACGCCATTCGTTGATCAGGCTGGTCTGGGTGGCATTAGGCGTGGGGTCGAGGCCATTGGCGTCGCCCACCCCCATCTGGGTGATTTTCCACGGAATGCCCAAGGCATCCGCGTTGGCCTGCTTCGCCGCGCCCACTTTGGTGAGGATGGCGTAGAACTGTGAATTCTGGTCAACCATGTGCAATGTCCAAGGTATCGATTGTGTGTTCCCGGCCACCGCGTCCGATCGCACCGCTGACGATGAGATCAGGGGGTGCCGGCGGGTAGACGTCGAGTTCATCGCCGTCCTGCAACGCGCAGCCCAGGTAGAAGGCGCCACGGCTTTCGAGGCTGATCACCAGGCCGGTCAGGTGGCGGCTGACCGGTCGGGCATCGTCGATCTGCGACGACAGTTCGTTGTATGTTTCTTCGCTGATGCCGGCGTCAGTTACCCCGAGCTTCAAGGCAAATGTTCCTGGCACCCCGGCAGGCTGCGTCTGCCACCACTCCTCGACTTCGATCAGGTAGCCGAACGGTTCGACCACCCGCCTGAGAGCGCCGAGGGTGCCCTTGTGGGCGTGTACGAAGAACGCCGAGCGGATCACCGAGCGTTTGATCGACTCACTCCAGCGGTCGTCCCAGCGATCCACCGACCAGGCCCAGGCCAGCTGGTACAACAGGTGCGCCGGGCAGGTATCCGGGTTGTAGAGGGTACGCAGGCTGACCTTGAGGTCTTCTTCGGCAGCCGCCTGCAGAGCGTATTCCAGTGGCGTACGGTTGAGCGGCAAGAGCGTATCCATGTCAGCCACCGCGCTTGAGGTCGATGCCGGTGCACCAGGCTGCTTGTGCCTTGGTGGGGCGAATATCGGTCCAGTTCACCAGTTCGACCCGGCTCACGCCCTCGATGTGCAACTGTGCGTCGACACCGGAGCGGGCTACCTCGACGCCCAATCGTCGCCGTGGGTTGACCCACACCTCCAGGCGCCGTCGGCATTCGTCGAGTATCGTTTCGTACTCCGGGCCACTGTCAGCCATGTGCAGCACCGCCTCGACGCGATAGGGCAAGATCTCGGCGCTGCGCACGTTGACCCGGTCGGCAACCGGGCGGATATCGTCGTCGTTGAGGTAGTTGGCGACTTGCGCCAGCAGTGGCGGGCCGGCCATACCATTACCGTCCAGACTCAATACCGTGACGTCTACCACCGCAGGCGACGGGCTTTCGGCGGTGGCGTCAGCGACCCGTCCCGAGGCGTTGCGGGCATGGAGGATGTAACTGTTGCGCGGGCCGGCCGTGGTTAGCCCCTCGTATACCAGTTGCACCCTTTCGCGTAGCGCGTCGTCGGACTCGAGGAGGAGCTCGGTCGGCGGGATCGTGTTCGGGTTCGCGGCCCGGATAACCAGGCGTTGCAGGCTGACATTGGCCGCCAGTTGGTCGAGGTCGCCTTCCTTGGCGTAAGCCAACAGCAAAGCCTTGGCCGCGTCGTTGACCCGCGCCCGGTTGAGCAGCTTGCGGTAAGCGCCAACCTCCAGCAGCTTGATCACCGGATCGCTTTCGAGTTTGGCGGTCCAGCGATTGCCCATATGGGCGCGAAAGCTGGCAAGGTCCTCCAGATACAGCGCCTCGAAGTCGAGATCTTCGAGCAGTTGAGGGACGGGCAATTTCGACAGGTCGACCTGGCTCATACAGTCACCTCCACCAGGGCGTCATCGCCCAGATAACGGCCGCTCAGGGCCAGGCTGACCTGGCCGTCGAGCACGGCCACCACCTTGACCCGCTCCAGTTGCAGACGCGGTTCCCAGCGCCCCAGGGCGCGGGCTACCTCGGCCTGCACCGCGCTCTTCCAGCCTTCGTTGACCGGCAGGTCGACGTAGCGGCGCAGCTGGCTGCCATACTCCGGGCGCATGCGTCGGCTGCCCAGTGGGGTGGTGAGGATGTCTTCGATGGATTGACGCAGGTGGGCCACGCCCGACAGGGGCAATCCGGTGCGGCGGTCCATGCCGATCATGGGGCACCTCCCGACTCAGGCGTATCCTGCTCATGTATATGCATGGCGTTCTCCTGATATGAAAAAGCCCGCACGGGCGGGCTGTGTTTTGTGATTCCGCGGGTCAGGCGGGAGGTATCGGCCAGTCGAGTTCATTGGGGAAGCCAGCCTGGTCGGGCAGCCGAGTCAGCCCCAGGCGGTAGGTCTTCCAGGCTCGCAGAGCATCGAGTTCGGCATCACTGGCGACTCCAAGATCAAGGGCGTCCTGCAGGGGCGTAATCGTCTGGTCGGCCAGGCTGCGCAAGTGCGTCAACAGGTCCACGGCATCCTGCCGGTTCGGGAACGCCTGCTTATGCTCGGACTCCCCGGGTGGTGGCTGAACCTTGAGTTCGGCCTTGGCCGGCATGACCAGGCGCACGTCGATCCAGCTGTCCAGCGGTACGTCAATCGCCTCGCCTTTGCCCAGATGCATCTCACCCTGATCGTCCAGGGTCCAGCGCTGCCTGAACAAGCGGACCAGTACCGTGCCATCCTCGTGCTGCTCGCTCTCGGTCAGGCCCAGGGCTCTTCCGCCATCCGGCGAGCAAGGGTCCTGGATGCGCCAGCCCTCGAGGGCCAGGCCCAGGCTACCTCGAACTTGATAAACACCGGTGTCGAGGCGTTCGGCTGTGACGCCACGCGCCTCGTCGTTGGCGGCGCCCCAGCGACCGGCAGGTTCGAACGTATGCTCCCGCAGGTCGATACGGGTACTGCGCTCGACATCGGTGATGCGCACAATCGGTGATGCTGTCGAGAGCACGCCCCCCGAACCGCGCGTGGTATTGCCTGTGTGGTAGAGCTCCGCCCAGGCAGTACCTCCCTGGTCTGGTATGACCGAACGGAAGAACGCCCGATTTTCCGAAATACCCAACGCAAGCTGGGACTGCCAACGGACATCTGGTCCCCATCGAGTCGACAACACCTGCACGGTTAGATAAGGCGCATTCTTGCCGAGATAACTGCCATACAGACCGGTGGGGCGTGCGTTTTGTAGATCACCTGGCTCATTGATCGACGGGCAGAGCCAGCCACCAGGCGCAACGACCATCAACTGGCCAGGCTGATCCCCTGTGTTCGCGGTGGCGCCGGTGCCCAAGCCGAGCGCTGCGCGAGCGCCCTCCACACTTTGCGCTCCAGTTCCACCACGGACGATTGGCAATGCCGCGGGGAGGTTGTCGCCGCCCAGCGCGGCATAGAGTTCGTCGAAATTCGCCTGCGTCCGTATGAAAGCGCTGCGCTGGGTATCCCCACCGGCGCCACTGGGTGCGCTGCCCAGGTTGATTGTCTGCTTGGCCATCTCGGCCCTCCAAGTTCGAATCTGGCTGCAATGGATGCGCCAGGATTCAGTGCTTGTGATTAGCGGTATTGCCGGCGGTATCGATGATCCGCCCGCCACCATTGATGTCGCCGCTCACCAGCAATTGCCCATTGACCGTGACCTTGCCGGTCAGGCTGATGGCGTCGGAATCGAGCGTAATGGCGCCGTCATTGACCACCAATGTGCTGGCGCCGACCTTGATGGTCGCGTTGCCGCTGGGCAGCTGGATGTCATAGCGCCTGGCCTGCCAGTCGTAGCTCAGCGAGCCGCCGTCGTCGAAACGCCAGATCTCCACATGGTCGCGGTTGTCCGGCACGGCGCCGGCATTGCCGTAGAGACCCGCCACGAAGGTGCCTTGGGCCGGCTCCCCGCTGGGGCTGATCAACACGCCCTGCTCGCCCAGGCTCGGTGCCCGCCAGTGGCGAGCCTTGCCGGCCGCCTGGCTGTGCCAGCGCACCCAGGCGCTGGTCCAGTCGCCGTCG
The DNA here is from genome assembly GCF_054062095.1 of Pseudomonas sp. TE6288. Classification (NCBI taxonomy): domain Bacteria; kingdom Pseudomonadati; phylum Pseudomonadota; class Gammaproteobacteria; order Pseudomonadales; family Pseudomonadaceae; genus Pseudomonas; species Pseudomonas sp. TE6288. Next base: position 236,050 of record NZ_JBSSEW010000005.1, on the reverse strand, counting down.
GACACCCGTACCCGGGCCGCAGCCAGGTCGACCGCCACTACGGCACAGGGAATCACCAGGCTGGCCAGCATGCGGTCGTGCATTGCGCTGGCGTAGCTCATGCCAGGTCCTCCGGTGCCAGATAGTGGTCCTCAAAGCCCCGGCCTGTATCCGGGGCAAAACCCAGCATCAGGCTGCCAGGGGGCTGGTCTGGCCAGGCCCACTGCGGCTCGCCGAACAGGATCGGCTGCTCCCAACACACCTTCCACCCGCTCCCTTCGTACTGCGCCTGTACGTTGCGGGAGGCCTCTACGAAGTCCAGGCCCCACAGTTGCTGGCGCAGCAGGTCCATCAGTTGCGCGGCCAGCTCACTGCCCTGCAGGCGCGCTTGGGGGTGCGAAGTGTCGGGCGTGATATCGGCTTCGAAGGTGGCGACCAGCACCGAGCGACCATCGCGTGGTGCAGCGTCGGCGGTCATGCGCACGATGCCGTGGCGCAAGGCCGGAAGAGCTGTGGTGGCGTGGGTGTTGTCATGGCTGTCGACCGAGGCCAGCATCGGCAGCGCTTCGCGCACCCTGGCGGTCAGTGCGGCACCAAGTGCGGACAGTTCACTCATAGGCGATTCCTCCTGCAAACGGGCAGCGATCATTGTGGGGCAGCGGGCCACTGCAGGTTGTCGGGAAAGCCGTCCTGATCCGGCAGGCGGTTAAGCGCCACGCGGTAGCGCTTCCAGGCACGCAGATGCTGTTGCTCCAGCTCACTGGCCTCGTCGAGATCGACGGCATCCTGCAGGGGGGCAATGGCCTGGTCGGCTTGGGCCCGGCAACGGGCAATGCCGCGCAGAACACTGGCCAGCAGGTCGGGTACAGGCTCGGGCAGCGGTTCGATCGGCAAGGCCTCGACGGCCACGTGCAAGGTCAGGCTGTGCTGCAGGTCGCTGGCCACACCGTCGCGGCTGACGCTGATTTCCAAGGTCGGCGCGACATGCTGGATGCGCACCTCGACACCGGCATCCAGCGGGTTGATGACGTAGCCCCAACCCTCTGGTGGCGGCGCCATGCCGAGGGTGCCTTGTACCCGGTACTCACCGATGCCCGCCTTGTGGCTGCTGATCGTGTTGCGCCCCAGGGAGGTCACGTCGATGACCTCGCCCGTCGGGCCGTTGAGGTTGATTGCGGCTCGGGTCATGGTCAGATCGCCTTGAGGGTGCCGTCGGCGGCACGGGTAGTGTTGCCGGTGTGGTAGATGACGTTGAACGTTGCCGTGGCGAAGCTACCCGAACGCAACACCAGGCGGGCCTCCGGCGCTTGTCCGAAAAACAGTTGCCCGCCCCGGAACTCACCTTCGCTGTAGGGCACCGTCAGTACCGATCCGTAACTGATGCCGGTGGCTCCGACATACTGGGTGTTGGGTGTGATGAGGGAGAAGCCACCCTCCATGCGGTTGATCGAATCGCTGTAAGGGGACGACTTGCCGCCCACCCCGAACGCCCCGACCTCCAGCACGTTACCTGCCGCCTGCCCGACGTTGCGGGTCGCAGCCGCACCCAGGCCCAAGGCCGTGCGGGCCTCGACGGCGCTCTTGCCGCCTGTGCCGCCCTGGGCGAGGGTCAGGGGTGTGACAAGGCCGCTCAATGCCGTGATATCAGCGTTGTTGCCCGCTGCCGCCTTGCCTGTCTGCAGGTTGGCATCCGCCTGGTAGAGCTCGTCGAAATTGCCTGCGGCCTTGACCCAGGCTGAACGCTGAGTATCTCCCCCCGCGCCATTGGGGGAGGTACCCAGGTTGATGGTTTGCTTGGTCATGTAAACGCTCCACACACGGTCGTGCGGCGGCCTCCGCGAATCGGGGGGCGCGCCAAGATAGATGATTGGGGGCTCTTAGCGGGGCATTCACAGCCTGATCAGAGGCCACGCTGCGCCCGCACGCGGGCATCAGACGCGAATGATCGGTAACGCTGGCATGCTGTAGTACACCGCCGCCGGGATGGCCGGGGCATTGGGGACATTGGCGCTAGCGTATTGCCAGAGGATTGGCGCCCCATCGCCAGAGAACCCCCACAGGATCGCCACCAACGCCCGAAAGGGGTTGCCATTGACACGCACCACGCCCAGTTCCAGATCGAGCGCCAGCCCGACGGCGATGTACACATCGCCAAGATGATTCCACACAGCGGGCCGATACAAGTCCATGCGCCCGGCATTGGCCAGCGGTCGGCCCGAGGTCCAGGTCCAGTCCTGCGGGCGCCCGCCCAGTTCGCCAATGAAGGTCAGCGGCAGGCGCGCCGAATCGAACACCAACTGGCCAGCTGCATTGCTGATCTTCATCCCGTAGCCAGGCATTGGCGGCAGGTCGTAGGCATACAACCGCACCCACACTTTGGCCGCGGCATGCCGATCCAGGCCACTGAATGTCAGGCGCACACCTGTCCAGTAGCCCGGGCCACCGAGGTAGTCCACGGTCGAGAAGAACAGCGCAGGATCGCTCCAGCGCCGTAACGCAAGCACGGGGGGCGCATCTGTGGTAACAGGCGCAAAGTTGATCGTGTAGTAACCGACCTCCGTGCGCACATCCAGTTGCTGCTCCAGCAGCAATGCCATGTTGCGGTACTGGGAGTCGATGACGACATCCCCACCCTGATTGCGTACCCGCAGCCCGTAATCGCTCATCGCTTGGCCACCACGAACAGGGTACCGGCGCATTGGTCACCTGCCGGCCACCAACTCTCCACGCCCCAGCTGACAAGGCCATTGCCCATCACTGCCCAAGGCGGCCGCTTGTTGGAGACATGCGTCATCACGTAGGCCGTGGCATTGCTGTCATTGAACGCGGGCAGCGCCAAGGTGCCCGAGGTGCCAGCCCCCAGATGCTGGGTATGCACCACCCGCAGCATCCAGTCGGAAACCTCAACCGCGACACTACCATCTTCCTTGAACGTCCTCATGCCGTATGTGGTCATGCCAGTACTCCCATTTGCACCCGAACCACACCGTTGTTGTCTCGGATGGTGAAGGTTCCAGCCTTGTCGAGTAACCAGATGGGCAAGCCATTGCTGCTTATCGCGGTGGACTGGATCGAGTTGCCGATCTTGGCACTGCTGATGGTGCCGTCCTTGATCAAGGCCGAGTCCATGAACACCTGGCCGTTTTGCACGGTAAACGGCGCTGACAAGGTGCCATTGACGTCATTGACCACCGAGAATCGGTTGGCATTGACGAGAAACTGGCTCTGCAGCCCGGCCGAGGTATTCTCGATCCCCAGCCCGATACCTGCCGCAACGTACTGCCCTTGGGCGTTGAGCTGCATCTTCACCGACCACATCGCCGACAGCTTGCCGTCGGTGCTTGCCTGGGCCTGGCTAACCTGCTGGACAGAGGCGGCGTTCTGCCCCTGTTGCACCTCCACTCTATCGACACGCTTGGCCATGGCCAGGCCGTCCTCGATCCGTGCCGACTGCTCCGACCAGACCCCGACCAGGGTCTGGGTGGAACCGGCCAGGTCACCGGCGGCACCGGCCATCGGCGGGTTGACCTGGGCATAGATGCCATCGACACGTGTGGCTTGGGCGTTCACCTTGCCATCGACTTGCTTGACGGCGGTATCCAGCGAGCTGATGGCCGTGGCCTGCCCGGCGTTGACCCCCTCGGCCGCCGTGATGCGCGAAGTGAGCTGGGTCAGGCTGCTGCCTTGAGAGGTCAGTGTGGCTCCCTGCTGAGTAACCCTGGTATCCAAAGCATTGATTGCAGTGGCCTGGCCAGTGTTCACACCCTCGGCAGCGATCATGCGGTTGGTCAGGCTGGTCAGGGCGCTGCCTTGGCTGTCGATCCTGCCACTGGCTTCGCTGACTTTGCCTTCAAGGCTGCTCAAGGCACTGGCCTCAGCCTTCTTGTTCAGCGCCGACTGTACGCCGTCCAAGCGTGTGGACTGGGCCGTGTTCACGCCCTCAACCTCGCCCAGGCGGGTTTCAGCCTTGCTGATGCGCGCCGCCACGCCATTGGCGTCACGCACCACCATACCCACGTCAAGCCAGTAGTCCGGCGCAGGTGGCGGGGTGTTGGCAGGCACCGGTTTGAGCGCCTGGTACAAGCGCTGCTGCTGGCGCACCATGTCGCCCAGGGCGTAGGTTCTGGCCGGTGCGTACTCCAGGGCGTCGACAAAACTGCCCAGTGCATCTATGCGCTGGCGCAGTTGCGTGTCCAGCGCTTGAATGCGCTGGCCCACCGAGCCGGCGCCCGTACCATCGACCAGGTCGATACGCTCGGCCAGGTGTTTGCCCAACGCCGACTCGCTGATCTGGCCGGCAAAATAGGCGGCGTACTCACTCTGATCGGTGCTCGACTGGCCATGAACCCCCTCGGCAGCGGGGAACCAGGCACCCACGTTACCGCTACGATCCACCAGGCGCGCCCAGTAGAAGAAGCTGACGCCAGCGCTCAGCCCTTCGATCGCATGAGTCGCTTGGGGGTAGGCAAAATCGCCCAGTTTTTTCGCCTGTTCCCGTGAGGGAGTGCTCGAATACCAGATCTCGGTACGTTGAGTGTCTTCGGCGCCCTCCGGGAAGCGCCAGGAAAGGCCGATACCGAACACCTTGCTGGTGGCCAGCAACTGCGCCACCGCCGGTGGGGCACCGACCTTGCCGGTGAGCGGGGTAAGCGAGGAAACCCGCCAGATCGAGCTGATCTCACTGGCGCTGATCGAACGCACCCGGGCCAGATAGGCACCGGCGTAAATACCGTTTACCTCCAGGTTGGTAGCCCCGGTACGCGGCAGGCTGATCCAGTTGCCATCGTCCTTGCGCCACTCCACGCCGTACGCCACCGCACCAGAAACCGCAGGCCAGGCGATGGTCAGCGTGCTGACCGCCAGGCCCTGGCTGACCACATGCCTGCTGCTGAGCGTAACGCTCGTCGGCGCTGGCACGAGGTTGATCGGCGTCACGCTGATCGGCCGCTCTTCGAGGCGTGCGCCGGTATCGATATGAGCGAACTTGCTGGGGTCGTACTGCACCGCATTGATTTCGTAGATACCGGGCTCGGGGCACGAAACGCTGGTGACGCGGTACAACGGGATGGCAAGCTCCTGCGCGTCCAGGGCCCAGACCAGTTCGGCCTGCGGTTTGCTGGAGTACGCGGTGGTCACCGTCAGCCGGCGCCCGTCTACCGCGGCTACGGTGCGTGCCTCGCATGAGCCGTCGGGCAGGTTGAGTATCAACCGATCGCCAGCCTTGGCCTGGGTATCGCGGTCAAGGGTGACCTGCAGACCGCTGACCCGGCTGATACGACCGCCCACCGCGCGCCCGGCAAGCAGTTCGTCGGCCACCGGGATCACGTAGCCAGGCAACGGGATGCGCCCGTCCAGGCCGACCCGGAAGCTGATGCCTCGGTCGCGCGAGTTTGTCAGCAGCGCCCACTTGCCACGCCGCTGCGCCTCGGACTCACGGGTACAGCCGATGGCACTGAGCTCCAGCGGGTTGTCGCCATAACGGCGCAGCAGCTTGTCGTCGGCCACCACGGTCACGTCGGTGTCGTAGTTGTTCAGCGGATTGTCGTAGCTGACGAGCGCCCGGCTGTAGCGGCTGCGTTCGGAGCCACTGGAATAGGCGAACTTGCCATCGACAACGTTGGCGCGGGTATAGGCAAAGTCGAAGTCGGCGGCGCGTGGCATATCGGCCAGGCTATAGAGCTGGCCCTGGGCCCAGTAGGTCATGCCACGATAGATGCCAGCGATGTCGCGCAGCAGCGACCAGGCATCGGCCTTGCCCTGCAGGTTGAGGTTGCAGGTGAAGCGGGGTTCCTGCCCTCCCTTGCCGTCGGGCACCAACTGATCGCAGTACTGCGCAATGCGGTACAGCTCCCACTTGTCCACCATCCACGGCTTGATCCGCCGGCCCAGGCCGAAACGGTCGTTGGTGGTAATGCCATAGGTTACCCAGGCCGGGTTGTCGGACCAGGCTTGCTTGAAGGTGCCGTCCCACACGCCTTGATACGTGCGTGTCTCAGGGTCGTAGTTGCTCGGCACCGGCCACTTGCGCCCCTTGCATTCGACCGTTACGGCTGGAATGTTGCGGAACTGTTCGGCGGAAAACTCGATGTACAGCAACGCGGTGTTGGGGTAACGCAGCTTGGCATCGATCACCTCGGTAAGGCCGGCGATCTGCATGGTGTCGGCGACCTTGTTGGAGTTCTGGTTCACCGTCAGGCGGCGTACCCGCAAGCTCCAGCCACGTTCTGCCCTGGGCAGGTCAATGCGCCGGGTACGCTCGTAGGTGCTGGTGCTCTTGCCGTGCACGGCGTCCTTGAGTACCTCCTGGTAAGCCGCGCCATCGGTGGCCACATCCACTGCGTATTCGATGCGATAGCCATTGACGTTGCCGCCGCCGTCGATGGCCTGCAACGCCGGCCACGCAAAGCGCAGGCGCACTGCCGACAACCGAGGGTCATCGATGGCACGCACCCAGGGCTTGTCGCTACGTAGCTCGATACCCTGGGTAATTTCGTTGTCCACCGAAGGAATGCCCGGAATATGGGCCTGTTCGAGCGAACCTGGGCGCCACTCCCATTTGACACCCGGGAAGTTGTAGTTGCCGTTGGCATCCATGAGCGGTGTGCCGTCCAGGAAGATATCCTGGGCACCGGGCGTTCCAGCGAACTCCCCTTCCCCCACGGCGATGAGCATCTTGGCGACTGCCACGGAACGCAGGCTGTCTGGCGCCTCCACCGGCGCCTTCGGCTGTTTCTGACCACCTTTGCGACCGGCGATCACAGGTTTTCTGGTTTCGCCCATGTGTTCCTCCAGGCGTAAAAAAACCGCCTCTGGGGCGGTGGGTAGGCAAGGCGGCTGGCGATCAGGCCAGGGCCTCCATCTGTTCACGCGCTTGCGCACGCCTCAGGGCGATATCCTTGGTGCGTACGCTGTCGCCATCGACCGCACCGGACGGGGTGCCCAGGTTTACTTGCTGCATGAGCATGAAACTTCCTGAGCATACGCGCTCATAGTCGATCCTCGGCGTAGATGGCGGCGCTGATGATCGCCCCGCCCCACCGCCGGCGCCCGATGCACAGGGCCACCGGGTTACCCGATGCCGTGGTGTTGCGGGCACTGCCAAAGGCATAGCCGGGGGTATTCTCGGGCCCGGCACTCATGCTCAGGCCCTTGGCCTGCGGGCTGAGTAACTGCATCACACCGCCCAGGGCCATGGATGCTCCCATCGCGGCGACCGCTCCCCAGGCACCCGGGGCGGCAAAGGCCGCCCCTACGCCACCGGTAGCAATCGAGGCCACCGCGATCATGACCACGCCAAGGATGGTCTGCAGGCCCCCGGCGCGCTTGCTGCCGGCCACCACCGGCACAATCCGCACCTCTTCCCGGGCCTGGAAATCCAGCTCACTCGCGCCGACATTGCGCTTGTCGCTGTAGACGGCGAACGCCAGGCCACGGGAACCTGCATTGGCGAGAAAACGCTCGAACCCCGGCAACTGGACGCACAGCGCCTTGATCGCCTCGCGCGGGGTGCGCACTGCCAGTTCGAACGTCTTGCCGAACTGGCGCAATTGGCCGCTGAGCCGGACAGTGGTCAGCGGTGGGTGAATAATGGCTGCAGCTGACATTGCAACTCCTTCTGCACGAAGCGGCGGCCTCTGGGCCGCGAAGATGAGAAACGGCTGCGTACGCTCAGTCCGCCGCAGCGGCATCGCGATGGCGCAGCACCAGGCGGGTACGTTCGAGCCAGGGGCCACCGAAAACGATGACCTCCGAGGGGCGACCATAAAGATGGTGCAGCAGGAACGGTCCGGCACCACAGGGCGACCACGGCTCGTCCGGCAACCGCGGGTCGCTGCCCAGGTAGATGCCAGCATGATTGGGGTGTGCCGTTCGGCCGATGGCCATGACGATCAGGTCGCCACGCTGAGGTGCCTGAACCCGGACGAACCCGGCCACTTCGTAGGCTTGCTCGTAAAGGCTCGGGCCATCGGCCTGCTCCCACCAGCCGTCTTCCCTCTCGTAGGCTGGGAACGTCAGCCCCCATTCGCGCCGATACCAATCGGCGCAGACTTGCCAGCAATCCCACAAGCCATGGACAAAGGGCCGCCCCAGCAAGGGGGTGCCGCCCTGTGGCAACAGCGTCCGTAGATCGCCCTCCGGCCAGGACAGGATGTGCCAGGGCACACCAGTGGCCTCACACATGGCCAGGTCCCGACTGGATGGCCGACTGCTGGCATCGGGGTGCGAGTGCACCACCGCGACCACCTCACCCAGGTCTTCCGCCGCCGCATAATCGCGCGGGTCGATGCGGAACTCTTCGCTGGGCTCGGCCGCGGTATTGCGACAGCGGTGGTACTGCTGCTGCCCCGCGCGCTCAACCACCAGGCCGCAGGCTTCACGGGGGTAGTCGGCTGCCGCATGCTCGCGCAACGCTTCAAGCAACTGGGCGTCCATGGCTCAGTTCCGGGCGATCAGCGAGACGGCTGGGAAGCCGCCATGGGGTAGCTCCGCCGCCTCGCCAAAGCGTAACGTGCACGAACTCAGCCCCCCCTTGCAGCGATCCTTCGCCGGGTCATCCACTGGCCGATCCTCGTCATCGAACAGACGACTGCCGGTGTAACCACAGTTAGGGCCCCGATAGCCGTTGGTCATCGCCCAATGGCAGTAGGCGGTCATCTGCCGTCCGGGCAGGCCATGGCTGTCGATCTCACCGGGTGACGAGAGCTGCCACTGCACCTGCTCATCGTCCTCCTGGGTCTTCTGGTCGAGAAACCAGATCTCCAGCGCCTCCTGGGTCGGGTCGGCCAGGGGGTTGCCGGCAACGAAGTTGCGAGGGTCCAGGTACTGGCCAAGGGTCTGGCGCACGGTCAGCTTGAACTTGAGCAGGTCTTCGAACGCCAGGCAAAGGGCGGTGACACGACCATCGACGTTGCCAGCAGTGAACGTTGGCCGGGTTGCCCGGCCATTGCTGTTGGCGCCGATGCCATCGATCTGTACTGGCCAGGCCTTGTACTCCAGCCCCTGCCACCAGATCGACCGGGCCGGCAACTGGGCGACATCATCGCCCACGGCAAGCAGCTCGCCGGGCTCATGGGCAATGGCATGGCCGTGGAAACGCAGCGTGTCGGCATCGAATTCGCTACCATCGATCTCGAACAGGACAACCTGCGCGCCGGGTTCGAGTGTCTGGATATCAGTGATCAAAGCCAAGGCTCAAGCCCTCCCGGCTCATGGATGGAATGCCTGCTCGAACGTCGCGCTGAGGCTATAGAGACCACCACCCTTGGCGGTCGGCTGATAACCCTTGCAGCGGTAGAGCGCGGGGTCGCCCAGCGGGGCTGTCCAGCGAAAGGCGCGGCTGCCCGCGTGACGGTCGAGAAAGGCCGCGATGGCACGGATCTTTGCTTCATCACCGGTGAATATCAGTGGCCAGGATTGGCTACGGTTGTTGATACCGTCGCCCACCGCCTGCTGATAGCCATCGCCGAACTGCACCGTGCGTACACGGTATTCAACGCTGCCCACCGGTTCGATCCTGGGGCTCCAGGTAAAGGTTTCCATGAATACTCTCCTTGATCAGCGGCCGTGGATCGCCGCCCAGATCTGCCCACCGGGCATCAGTTCGCGGGAAATCTGGTCGCTGGCGCCCTGCCGGGCGGCTCCGGCGTAGGCACTGGCCAGGCGCTGGGCACCCGCCTCACCGCCGGAGTTCGAGCCACTGGCGGCCGGGACGTTGATGGTCTGCTGAATCACCACTTCGCTGGTATGGCCGGCACCGCCCCCTGCACCGAGCGCACGCACACCCAATGCACCATCGGCGCCACGGGTCAGCGGCATGATGGCTTCCGGCCCGGCTTCGCCGAACAGCGCCATGGGCGCCAAGGTCGGCGTACTGGCAACGCTGTTGGTGAAGGCGCCCCCCTTGGCGAAGGCGGAGCCGCCATAGGTCAGACCTGAGGCGTTGAGTTGCGGGGTGAAGGTGGTGCTGGTGCCACCCACGGACATGCTGGTGGCGGTTGGCGCGGCGCCACCGCTGAACCACGAACCGACCAGGTTCATGCCGAACCCGAGCAGACTGCTCAGAGCCTTGGAGGCTGCAGTCTTGGCGGCCAGCGCGGCCATGTCGGCGATCACCGACTTGGCGAAGTCAGAGAACGACAGCTTGCCGGTAGTGGCAAAAGTCTGCACCGCATTGCCCATGCGATCGAAGACGCTGGCAAAGACCGCTTGCGATTGCGCCGCGACGTTGCCGGAGGTCTCCAGATACTCCTCCCAAGCCGCAGAGGCGCCGACCATCCAGTCGCCACGCGCCTGACTCATCATGTCGTAGTCGTTGAGTACCTGGTTGGTCATGTCGGCATGCCGGGCGCGCATGTCCTCCAACTGCTGCTGGTAATTCGCGCCATCGGGGCCTGCGGCGCCCAGCGGGTTGGCCTGCTCGAACTGAGCCCGTTCGGCGTAGTAGCCTTCGTCCACCTTGAACAGCTGGTCGGCCAACCCGCCCTGGCGCTTGCTCATGCTCATCTTCGCCACCTCGAGCTCGACGCTGGCGTGCTGCTTGCGCAGCGCCTCGCTGTAGGGCCGCTCGGGGGCATCCTGCACGGCCTGCTCCCAGCTCGGTGGCGCGTAGGCGGACTGGAAGCGATCCAGCGCTCTCCTCGAGATGTCCAGGCTCGAATCGGCGACCGCGCCTACGCTCTTGAGGTACTTGGTATTGAAAGCCTCGACGTTCTTCTGCATCTCGCGCAGGGTGCGGTCACTGAGGGCCGAGGCCCTGGACAGTGCCCGTTCGAGGCTGGAGAGGTCGATCGTCGGGCTGAAACTGGCAAGGTTGGTTGCCATGGGCCTACTCCCTGATCATGGTGAAACCCGCCGTGGCGGGCTTCGTGAAGAAGGTGGTGCCGATCATCAGCACCACTGCTGCATGGCACTCTCGAGCGAGACGCCTTGGCGCCGCTCGTGAGGCATGAAATCGATCAACTCGGCGGTGCCGCCGGCTTGATGGTTGGCCTGCAGCGCCAACATGGCGATGCTGGCCTCCAGCCGGCGACCGCCGTGCAACGAGCCATGGCGCTGAATGTACTGCGCCCAGTCCCTGGCTTCTGCGTAGCTCAGCCGTTCCTTGGCTTCGCTGATCGTGCGGCCGCCGATGCCATTGAGCACCAGCTCATGCCAGAACTCATCGGCGGCCGTCAGTTCTTTGCCGGGGTATTACCGGTGCCATTGACTTCGTTGATGGTGTTGAGCAGCACGAAGCCCAGTGAGGGTTCGAGGTTGAACGCGTCTTCGACGCCTAACGGCTCCTCCCCCTCCTCGCCGAGGCTGATGGACGCGGCCAGGTAATGCGCGTTGCGGCTATGGGACGACGCCTGTTCAGCGAACAGACGCTCGATCACCCCGAACGAATGACGGCGCACATGCACCACCAGGGTCTGGGCCAGCATTTCCCCGGTCTGCGGATCAGGCCGGTTCCAGACCACTTCCTTGCGTACCCGCTGGCTGTCGACGATGCCGCCCAGGGCCTTGAGTTGATTGATGTTCATTCAGTCCTCCGGGCTCAGGCCTTTTTCGCCCAGGTGGAGCCGCCGGTGCGCTGGATGCTCACCGAGGTGGTAACCACCGAATTGAGCGCAAAGTTGAACGGGAAGTCGGCTACGTAGCCTTCGAAGGCGAACCAGGTGCGGGTGGCCGGCAGCTCGAAGCCATCGCCTTTGCTGTTGACGGTCGGCGCCACGTCCTTGCCATCGGACCAACCCACTACCCACTTGACGGTGGTACTGCCCTTGGCCTCGGACAGCTGGTGCAGGCGAATGTGGCTGGCATTGGTCGGGTCGGCGTTCAAGCCGAGGGTGGCGGTACCCGGGGTGCGCAGGCCTTTCTGGTAGGTACGCTCTGCGGCATCGAGGGTGGTGTCCTCGATCTGCTCCGCCGGCGCACCGCCCGGCTCGAACGAGGTCACATGCTCGACTTCCAGCACGCTGAGCGGGCCAGTACCGGAAACCGGCGGAACCAGTGCATAGATCTGGGTGCCTTGGGTAAGAATCGACATAAGGGTGTTCTCCTTGAACATGATGAAAGCCGTCGCGGGGAATCCCGGACGGGCGGGTACAGCAGCTGCAAGTACGGAAAGAATTCAGGCTGGCTTGGAGCCATCTAGGTAAGGAGGGGCGTCAGGATCAGGCTCACGGCTTTTCAGATATGCCACGAGTTGCTCGTTGCTGAGCGCCAGGCGTTCGATCGACTGCCCCAGGGCCGTCTGCACCGCTGCCTGGTTGTTTAGTGCGGCGAGCAGTTGCGCCAGTTGTGTTTCGTTCATGAAAACTCCCTGCTCACGGCCGGCGATCGTCAGCGTCTACGCCTGACACCGGTTGTTCGATGCCCAGGCGGCGAGCCGCCCAGCGCTCGTAAAGGCCAATGGCGACGTCTGCGCCAGCCATGGCGGTGAGGCAGCCGAAGGCACTGGCGCTCCAGATCGACATGCCGCTGGCGTACAGAAGCATTACCGTCGACACGCCGCAGACCATGCAGGCGCCGGAGCGCAGCGCCAGGCGGCGCAGCAATGCCCAGCCACGAGCACCGGCCTTGTCGGCCCGCCACATTTCGCCTGACAGGCCGCCCAGCAATGCCAGGACGATCACCAGCCAGAGCGGCATGTCGAGCAATGCCTGTTGTTCACTTGTCAAAGTCCTGTCTCCTTGAAATAAAGCCACGCTCAACCCTCCATCGACTGGATGATCGGCACGACGGGAAGATCCTCGGCCAGGACATGCAGCATCAACGTGCTGACCAGCCGATAGGGCTGGCCGTCGCGGGTCACGGTCACCAGCAGGTCGCCGGAGACTTCATCATGTTCAACCGCCACGTCAGCCTTGCTGTCCATCTGGCTGAGCGAGTAGCCCCAGCCAACGCTGACGGGGGGGAAAGGCACCAGGCCGAGGCTGCCAGTCACCCGGAAGACACCTTCACTAACCAGTGTCGAAGCCAGGAGGGCGTCGGCAGGGGTGATATCGTGGGTGCTGCCATCATTGAGCAGCGTGATGATTGCGCGCATTCAGGCCACCTTGATCGTGCCATCGTTGCCAACCTTGCAGTTGGCTGTGTTGAGGGTGGTGACGACGTTAAACGGTGCCTGCACCAGGTTGCTGGGTGGCGCAGGGGCATCGAAGACGACGGTCCAGCCCGCCTCCAGACCGTTGTCCACGGACAATGCCCCAGGGTTGGTACAACTCACGGCAAAGCGCGGCAGGTAAATGCCCATAGGCAGCTTGAAGTGCAGATTTGCCTTGCCGTTCTCGGCGTAGACGGTGATCTTCAGCCCGCCCCCAGATGCCAGGGAACCTATGTTCGGCGACGACGTATTGACCAAGGCCACCGCGGTATTGACCTGGCCCAGATAGAAGTACCAGCTCATATCGATGGTGATGGGCGAGGTATAACCGTTCACACAGCCATGCAGCCTTACCAGCGGAGCAATTCCATCCTCGGCAGGCATTTTTGTCCGCAGCGTGAAGCTGGACACGATGGTGTGTGACGCCGCCACGCCCACTTCACGGTATAGCTGGCCCACCAGTGGTGAGTAGTTCGCCTGCAACGCTCGATCCCTGATCAGCGCCAGGTTACGGTTGACCTTGTCGAAGCCGGTGCGCACCGTGTCGCCGCCGACGCCCGTGGGCGCCGTGCCCATGTTGATGATTTCGAAACCCATTTCACCTCCGTTGCGATGAATTCCGTAGGAATGAAGCTGGCGGGGTGTTGACCCGCGCATTTGCCTCGGCATTCCAAAAAACCCGCTTCGCAGGCTTTTCAGTAATGCGTTGTCGAACCGCCGGCCACGACTGGTGACGCCGCACGGCTCCGCTTCAAATTAGTGACTCCGACCGCGGCCGCCTGCCCGCCGGATAACTGATCGTGGTGCTTTACGCTGCACACCCGGGCCAGTTGCCAACCCTCTGAACAGTCGAGGCCTGTTCATCGCTGCCTGTGTAACAACCGGTTGCTGACCGGCTTGAGACACAGATTATGCATGCATGCATATGCAGTCAATGCATTTCTAGAAATATTTATGCACGGGCATTTGCCGAAATGCATGAAGGCCTTATCGGATGCGGTGTGTAGGGTTTTTCTGAGGACGAAAAAAAACCCGCCGAGGCGGGTTTTTATCGAGGATCGGTATCAACGAGCGTACATGCCCCACCAGAAGACGTGGCCGAGGAGGCTGATCTGTTCTTCCTGCATCTGCTGGAAGCTGTAGTCTTCGTCAGGGTGTTCGTCGCGGTTGAAGCTGCGCAGGCGAATGCCGGTAGGCAGGCGGTATACCTGTTTAACCCGCAGCTGGCCGTTGTGGTTGATGGCATAAAGGTCGCCGTCGATGATGTCACCGATGGTGCATTTACCGGTGTTGACCCCGACCGTGGCGCCGTCGCGCAGCACCGGCAACATGCTGTTGCCACGCACCGTCACGCACTTGGCGTGGTCGAACTGCACGCCATTGTGGCGCAGGCTGCGTTTGCCGAAACGCAAGCGAGCATTCTCGCTTTCCTCGATGACGAATCTTCCTGATCCTGCTGCCAACTCGACCTCACGAAGAAAAGGCACGGACACCTCGTCGTCCTCGACGGGTGTTTCATCGTCCCACAGGCTGATGTCGCTCAGGGCCGCATGGCCTTGAGTGAGAGGGGCCGCGTCACGGGATTCGCCCAGTTCGACGCGGCCGCGCAACTGGTCGGTGCTCACGCCGAAGTACTCGGCGATCTTCGAGACGTGCTTGTCCGAAGGATCGACGATCTTCTCGCTGAGAATCCGCGACAGGGTGGATTGAGGTACACCCGTGCGCCGATGCAGCTCTGTGGGGGACAGGCCGTGGCGGGCGAGCAGTTCTCTGAGTACGGAGGCTACGTTGCGTTTTTGCATAATACGCATAATGCATCCGTGGCAGCGCAAATGCAATGGCCAGGCAAGCAGAAAACAAAGGTTGCCCCTCCCACGGGCCATCGCTATCGTCGCGATTTCTCACCATGGATCGGAAAACGGCATGGACCTTTCGCCGCGACGCCGCTGGCCCACCTACCTGTTTGTCGGGTTGATCATTGCGTTGATGGGAGCCCTGAACATACAGGACTGGCCGTCCTTTGAAAGGCCACGACGGGTCTTTAGCCGAGGCTTCGTGATGTTCTGCGTACTGGTGGTGATCATGGAACTGATCCTCCTCAACCAGTTCTTTGGCCACCCGGGCTGAGGCCAACGCCTGACAGCCCGCGCAGATTTGCCCCACCCATCCAACCTGCGCCCAGCGGAAAAAGCCTGTACCATTGACGGTTTCGAAATTTGCCACCAGACCACCCGCTGTAAGGCCCTGAATGTCTGATCTCTCCGCACACACCCCGATGATGCAGCAGTACTGGAAGCTGAAAAACCAGCACCCGGACCAGCTGATGTTCTACCGCATGGGCGACTTCTACGAGATCTTCTACGAAGATGCGAAGAAAGCCGCGAAACTGCTGGATATCACCCTGACCGCCCGCGGGCAGTCGGCGGGCCAGTCGATTCCCATGTGCGGGATTCCGTTCCACTCGCTCGAAGGCTACCTGGCCAAGCTGGTCAAGCTCGGCGAGTCGGTGGTGATCTGCGAGCAGATCGGCGACCCGGCTACCAGCAAGGGCCCGGTGGAGCGCCAGGTGGTGCGCATCATCACCCCGGGCACGATCAGCGACGAGGCGTTGCTCGACGAGCGTCGCGACAACCTGATTGCCGCCTTGCTCGGCGACGAGCGGCTGTTCGGCCTGGCGGTGCTGGACATCACCAGCGGCAATTTCACCGTGCAGGAGATCAAGGGCTGGGAGAACCTGCTGGCCGAGCTCGAGCGCATCAACCCGGTGGAGCTGCTGATCCCGGATGATTGGCCGCAGGGCCTGCCAGCGGAGAAGCGCCGTGGCGCACGGCGCCGCGCCCCGTGGGACTTCGACCGTGATTCGGCACGCAAGAGCCTTTGCCAGCAGTTCGCCACCCAGGACCTCAAGGGCTTTGGCTGCGACAAGCTGACCCTGGCCATCGGCGCCGCCGGCTGCCTGCTGAGCTATGCCAAGGAAACCCAACGCACCGCCCTGCCCCACCTGCGCAGCCTGCGCCACGAGCGCCTTGACGATACCGTCATCCTCGATGCCGCCAGCCGCCGCAACCTGGAGCTGGACATCAACCTGGCCGGTGGTCGCGACAACACCCTGCAATCGGTGATCGACCGCTGCCAGACCGCCATGGCCAGCCGCCTGCTGACCCGTTGGCTGAACCGTCCGCTGCGCGACCTGAAGGTGCTCAAGGCGCGCCAGGACTCGATCCGCTGCCTGCTCGACGGCTATCGCTTCGAAAAGCTGCAGCCGCAGCTCAAGGAAATCGGCGACATCGAGCGGATCCTCGCGCGCATCGGCCTGCGCAACGCCCGCCCGCGTGACCTGGCGCGCCTGCGCGACGCCCTCGGCGCCCTGCCCGAGCTGCAGAACGCCATGGCCGAACTGGAGGCACCGCACCTGGCGCGCCTGGCCGCGATCACCGGCACCTACCCGGAGCTGGCCGGCCTGCTGGAGCGGGCGATCATCGATAACCCGCCGGCGGTGATCCGCGACGGTGGCGTGCTCAAGACCGGCTACGACAGCGAACTGGACGAATTGCTGTCGATCAGCGAGAACGCCGGCCAGTTCCTCATCGACCTGGAAGCCCGCGAGAAGGCCCGCACGGGCCTGGCCAACCTCAAGGTCGGCTACAACCGCGTGCATGGCTATTTCATCGAGCTGCCGACCAAGCAGGCCGAACAGGCACCCGCCGACTATATCCGCCGGCAGACGCTCAAGGGCGCCGAACGTTTCATCACCCCCGAGCTGAAAACGTTCGAGGACAAGGCGCTGTCGGCCAAGAGCCGTGCCCTGGCGCGCGAGAAGATGCTCTACGATGCCTTGCTCGAAACCCTGATCGGGCACCTGGCGCCACTGCAGGACAGCGCCGCGGCGCTGGCCGAGCTGGATGTGCTGAGCAACCTGGGCGAACGCGCCCTGAACCTGGACCTGAACTGCCCAAGCTTCGTCGATGAGCCGTGCCTGCGCATCGAGCAGGGCCGCCACCCGGTCGTCGAGCAGGTGCTGACCACGCCATTCGTGGCCAACGACCTGGGCCTGGACGACAGCACGCGCATGCTGATCATCACCGGCCCGAACATGGGCGGTAAGTCCACCTACATGCGCCAGACCGCGCTGATCGTGCTGCTGGCGCACATCGGCAGCTTCGTCCCGGCAGCCGCCTGCGAGCTGTCGCCGGTGGACCGTATCTTTACCCGTATCGGCTCCAGCGACGACCTGGCCGGCGGGCGCTCGACCTTCATGGTCGAGATGAGCGAAACCGCCAACATCCTGCACAACGCCACCGACCGCAGCCTGGTGCTGATGGACGAAGTCGGCCGCGGCACCAGCACCTTCGATGGCCTGTCGCTGGCCTGGGCCGCCGCCGAGCGCCTGGCCCAGCTGCGCGCCTACACATTGTTCGCCACCCACTACTTCGAACTGACCGTGCTGCCGGACAGCGAGCCGCTGGTGGCCAACGTGCACCTGAATGCCACCGAACACAATGAACGCATCGTGTTCCTGCACCATGTGCTGCCGGGCCCCGCAAGCCAAAGCTACGGCCTGGCCGTGGCGCAACTGGCGGGCGTGCCGGCGGCGGTGATCCAGCGTGCCCGCGAGCACCTGGGCCGGTTGGAGACCACCAGCCTGCCCCATGAAGCGCCGGTTGCAATGCCGCGCGACAATACGCCTCACGTGCCGCACCAGAGCGACCTGTTCGCCAGCCTGCCACACCCGGCCATCGAGAAGCTGGGCAAGCTGGAGCTGGACGACATGACGCCGCGCCAAGCTATCGAAATGCTATATCAACTGAAAAACCTGTTATAACGGCCCACCGCGCAAGCTGGTAGAATCCGGCGCGGTTTGCGAAGGCTGCAGGTTATTAGCCTGGTCTGCAGCCAGCACCGTGAACCGCGCTGCCCTGGAAGGAAGGGCAAGCTGCCGTCGCCTGAGGAGAGAATTAGAAATGACCTTCGTCGTCACCGACAACTGCATCAAATGCAAGTACACCGACTGCGTGGAAGTCTGTCCGGTGGACTGCTTCTACGAAGGCCCGAACTTCCTGGTGATTCACCCGGACGAATGCATCGACTGTGCGCTGTGCGAGCCTGAGTGCCCGGCCCAGGCGATTTTCTCGGAAGACGAAGTGCCGTCCGGCATGGAGAACTTCATCGAGCTGAACGCCGAGCTGGCCGAAATCTGGCCGAACATCACCGAGAAGAAAGACGCCCTGGCGGACGCCGAAGAGTGGGATGGCAAGCCTGGCAAGATTGCCGATCTGGAGCGCTGACAGCGCCCAGGTACGAAAAAGGCCCGCGAGGGCCTTTTTTCATTTTCAGCAGACAAAAAAAGGGGCGGTTTGACCCGCCCACATTTTTTCCGTAGTCCCTGTATGTCCCAATCATCGTCCTGATGAATCGCATCCCGCGATGTCCTTGGCCATCATCCGTGAGAGCCTGTGTCAGTCCGTAGACACAGTTCGAATACTAGCGATTCCCCGCCTTGGGACAAGCAACGAATATCTCAGGATGATTCAGGCGTAACATCTTCTGATATTTATAAAAAATATATATTTCAATTACTTGGAAAAATTACGCCACTGGAAACGACATTGATTTACTGATCCCTACAGCAATCACTTACATAACGAGTAAGCGAATGCTTACACGCGATACTACGAGGGTGGCGAAATAAACAGTTTTGCCGAGGGTGCTGCTGCCTCAATGCCGTCCTCGCCAATGGTCCAGCCCCAGCAGCACCAGCCCGATCGCCCAGAACCCAGCCAGCACCCCTGTTGCATTCATCAGTACCTGCCCATAGCCCAGCCGCGCAACGTCGACGAACGGGTAGGGATACACCCCGATCTCATGCCCGCGCAGCAGCACGAAGGCAAAATACAGCATCGGGTACAGTGCCCAGGCTGCCAGATGCCAGAGCCGCAGCCGCCCCTTGGGCACCTCGAACCACCAGTACAGGGTGAACAGCAGCGGCATCACGTCGTGCAGCAGTTCGTCCGCCAGCCATTGCCAGCCCTGGGGTTGCCACAAGTGGCGCAGTAGCAGGCTGTAGGCCAGCGCCACCAGCACGATACTGGCTGCAACGCACGAGCTGACCACAGGTGAAAGGAAGCAGCGCCTGGCCGGCGAGTCGCGGCCGAATGCGGCATGGCTGAGCACCGTGGCCACCAGCGTGTTGCTCAGCACGGTGAAATAGCAGAACAGGTTGACCATCCCGCCGACCAGGCTGGCCTGCTCCTGCCAACGTGCCAGCAGTACCAGGTACAGCTGGATCGCCAGCCCCGCCCAGCCGAGCACAGCCGCCAGGGCAAGCCAAGGCCGGCGCGGCATCAGCCTTTGCGCTGCAGCTTCACGTACAGCTGCTCGACCTTCTCCCGTGCCCATGGGGTCTTGCGCAGGAAGGTCAGGCTCGACTTGATCGTCGGATCGCTCTTGAAGCAGCGGATGTCGACGCGTTCGGCCAGACCCTGCCACTGATAGTGCGCCACCAGCTCGGTGAGGATCTGTTCGAGGGTCTTGCCGTGCAGCGCGTTATGGTTGGCCGTGCTCATGCAGTGCTCCAGGTTCGGGAAGGTGCGCACCTTACATGAGTGTAGGAGCGGATTCATCCGCGATGCGTTCGTCGACAAAACTGCGGCGTCCGGACAATCGAGCGCCGCCCACGCGGCGCATCGCGGATGAATCCGCTCCTACATTCGTTGCAACGTGCCGAACCTGATGGGCCATGGTTGCCCGCCGCGATTCAGAGGCTCCCAAGCGGCACGACCGGAGCACTGGACAAAAACCACTGGCAAGCACGGGAAGCCTTGTGCTGAAATAGTGATGTTATATTGTAACAACACAAAGAATCTGCCAAGGAACGCCACATCCCCATGCGTCACATGCCGCTGCACCTCTCCCCGCTTGCCATAGCGCTCTGGCTGGCCTCGACTTCCAGCCAGGCCGTGGAACTGCAACCCCAGGTGATTACCGCCAACCCGTTGGGCAACGCCCAGCTGGCTGCCCCGAGCACCGTCCTTGAAGGCGACAACCTACTGCAGCAGCAACAGGGCAGCCTCGGCGAGACCCTCAACAAACAGCCTGGTGTCGCCTCCACCTGGTTCGGCCCCGGCGCCAGCCGCCCGGTGATCCGCGGCCTGGACGGTGACCGCATTCGTATCCTGCGCAACGGCGTCGGTGCCCTGGACGCCTCGTCGCTGTCCTACGACCACGCCGTGCCGCTGGACCCGGTGACCGTCGAGCGGATCGAGATCGTCCGCGGCCCGGCCGCCCTGCTCTACGGCGGCAACGCCATCGGTGGCGTGGTCAACACCTTCGACAACCGTATCCCCGACTCGCCCATTGAAGGCATCCATGGCGCGGGCGAACTGCGCTACGGCGGCGCCGACACCACGCGCAGCAGTGCCGGCAAACTGGAGGCCGGCAACGGCGTCTTCGCCCTGCACCTGGATGCCAACAGCCGCCAGTTCAACGACCTGCGCATCCCCGGCTATGCCCGCAGCTCGAAGGTGCGCGACGCCGACGAGCCCGGCAGCAAGCACCGCCTGAAGAACAGCGACGGACGCCAGGACGGCGGCGCGATCGGTGGTTCCTATCATTGGGATCACGGGTATACCGGTCTGTCCTACAGCCGCTATGACAGCAACTACGGCTCGGTAGCCGAGCCCGGCGTACGCCTGGACATGCAGCAGGACCACTACGGCTTCGCCTCGGAACTGCGCGATCTCGACGGACCATTCAGCTCGGTGAAGGTCGATGCCGGCTACACCGACTACCAGCACCGTGAGATCGAAAGCGGTGAAGTGCACACCACCTTCAAGAACAAGGGCTACGAGGCACGCATAGAGGCACGCCACCAGCCGCTGGGGCCGGTCGAGGGCGTGATCGGTGCTCAGGTCAGCCGCAACGAGTTCTCCGCACTGGGCGAGGAAGCCTTTGTCCCGCACACCGACACCGACAGCCTGGCGCTGTTCCTGCTCGAACAATGGCAGGCCAGCGAGCGCCTGAACCTGAGCCTGGGCGCGCGCATGGAACACACCCGGGTCGATCCGGATGCCAAGGGCAACGAAACCTTTGCCGGAGCCGACAGCGCCAGCAGCTTCAACGCCTTCAGCCTATCATCGGGCGCGGTGTACCAGCTCGACCCGATCTGGTCGCTGGCCGCCAACCTCGGCTACACCGAGCGCGCGCCAACTTTCTACGAGCTGTATGCCAACGGCGCCCACGTGGCGACCGGCGCCTACGAGATCGGTGACCCGAACCTGAACAAGGAAAAGGCCATCTCCGGCGACCTGGCCCTGCGCTTCGACAACGGCACCCACAAGGGCAGCGTCGGTGTGTTCTACAGCCATTTTCGCAACTACATCGGCCTGATCGGCACCGGCAACCTGCGTGAAGGCCATGATCACGACCATGGCGACGATCATGACCACGACCATGATCACGATCACGGTGATATCCCCGAGTATGCCTACCAGGGTGTGCGCGCACGCTTCTACGGTATCGAGGCCCAGGACCGCTGGAAATTGCTGGAGAATCGCTACGGCAGCTTCGCCCTGGAACTGTCCGGCGACTACACCCGGGCCAAGAACCTCGACAGCGGCGAGCCACTGCCGCGTATCGCACCGCTGCGCCTGAACAGCGGCCTGGTCTGGGAACTGGATCGCTGGCAAGCGCGGGTCGATGTGCAGCATGCCGCGTCGCAACGGCGCAAACCGGCCAACGAAACCGGCACCGACGGCTACACCACCCTTGGCGCAAGCCTGGGGTATCGCTTCGACATCGGCCAGAGTGAATGGCTGGCGTTCGTGCGCGGCGAGAACCTCACCGACCAGACCGTGCGCTATGCCAGCTCGATCCTGCGCGATATCGCGCCGGCGCCGGGGCGTAGTGTGCAGGTTGGATTGCGCACCTCGTTCTGACGGCATCGCAGCCCACCGTGGGGCGGGCTAGCCCCGCGATGGGCCGATGAACTGTTACCCCATCAGCAACAATCCCCTGCGACATTTTGTCTTTTTTTCTTACAACTTCCCCTATATCCTCCCCGCCGCAAGCTGAATCGCTTCACTCGATACCCATCGCAGCCATTTCCTTCGAAGACCTCGTACTTCGTTGCGCTTGCCGTTTCCTCAACAATCAAAAGATAGCGCTATCTCATGCTCCAGCTGCCCAATACCCGTTACTCCGGCCTCGCCCTCGCCACCCTGCTCGGTGCCCTGTCCCCTACCACCAGTGCCAGCGAAATGTTCGCCAAGGACTCGAAGTGGATGCTCGGCGACTGGGGCGGTACCCGCAGCGAACTGCTGGAGAGGGGCTACGACTTCACCCTTGGCTACACCGGCGAGATGGGCAGCAACCTGCACGGTGGCTACAGCCACGACCGCGCCGTACGCTACAGCGACCAGTTCACCTTCGGCGTGAACATGGACCTGCAGAAGATCCTCGGCTGGCACGACACCGAGGTGCAGCTGACCGTCACCGAACGCCACGGCAACAACATCAGCAACGACCGGATCAATGACCCGCGCGTCGGCGGCTTCACCTCGGCCCAGGAAGTCTGGGGCCGTGGCCAGACCTGGCGACTGACGCAGATGTGGATCAAGCAGAAATACTTCGATGGCGCGCTGGACGTGAAATTCGGCCGCTTCGGCGAAGGCGAGGACTTCAACAGCTTCCCCTGCGATTTCCAGAACCTGGCGTTCTGCGGCTCGCAGGTGGGCAACTGGGTCGGCGGCATCTGGTACAACTGGCCGGTCAGCCAGTGGGCACTGCGCGTGCGTTACAACCTGAACGAGGCGCTCTACGCCCAGGTCGGCGTGTTCGAGCAGAACCCTTCGAACCTGGAGAGCGGCAACGGCTTCAAGCTCAGCGGCAGCGGCACCCAGGGCGCGGTGATGCCGATCGAACTGGTCTGGAGCCCACGGGTCAATGGCCTGAAAGGGGAATATCGCGCCGGCTACTACTACAGTAATGCCAAGGCACAGGATGTACTCAAGGACAGCAACGGTACGCCGGCCGCCATCAGCGGCGCCGCCTATCGCAGCAGCTCGAGCAAGCACGGCCTGTGGCTCGGTGCCCAGCAGCAGGTGACCGCGCTGGCCTCCGACCAGTCGCGCGGCCTTAGCCTGTTCGCCAACGCCACGATGCACGACAAGAAGACCAATGCCATCGACAACTATGTGCAGGCAGGTGTGGTTTACAAAGGGCCGTTCGATGCCCGCGCCAAGGACGACATCGGTTTCGCCCTGGCCCGCGTGCACGTCAACCCCGGCTACCGCAAGAACGCCCGCCTCATCAACCAGGCAAACAGTCTGGACAACTACGACAACCCCGGCTTCCTGCCCGTGCAGGACACCGAGTACAGCGCCGAACTCTATTACGGCATCCACCTGGCCGACTGGCTCACCGTACGCCCGAACCTGCAGTACATCCGCCATCCGGGCGGGGTGTCGCGGGTCGACGACGCGTTGATCGGCGGCCTGAAGATCCAGAGCACTTTCTAACCCGACCCTTTCACACTACGGAGAACAGACGATGAGCACTGACGGTGCCAAGAATGGAACCCGCTGGCTACCGCGCCTGATGGGCGTGCTGCTGCTGATGATGGGCCTGGCCCTGTTGGCCGGCGGCATCAAGCTGAGCCAGCTGGGCGGCTCGCTTTACTACCTGATTGCCGGTATCGGCTTCGCCCTGTCCGGCATCCTGCTGCTGGCCAAGCGTCGCATTGCCCTGGGCCTGTATGGCCTGGTACTGCTGGGCAGCACCGCCTGGGCGCTGCTGGAAGTGGGCCTTGACTGGTGGCAGTTGGTGCCTCGCCTGGCCATCTGGTTCGCCATCGGCGTGGTCCTGCTGCTGCCGTGGGCGCGCCGCCCACTGGTGGGCCCTGCATCGAAGGTCAACACTGCCCTGCTCAGCGTCGCCGTGGTCGCCTCCGGCGCCACCGCCCTGGCCAGCCAGTTCACCCACCCGGGCGAGATCCGTGGCGAGTTCACCCGCGACAACAGCGAAATGGGCAGCGCCGCCCCGGCCATGCCCGACGGTGAATGGCAGGCTTACGGCCGCACCGAGCATGGCGACCGCTACTCGCCGCTGCGCCAGATCACCCCGCAGAACGCCTACCGCCTGGAAGAAGCCTGGCGCATTCGCACCGGCGACCTGCCGACCGAGAACGACCCGGTGGAGCTGACCAACCAGAACACGCCGCTGAAGGTCAACGGCATGCTCTACGCCTGCACCGCCCACAGCCGCCTGCTGGCGCTGGACCCGGACACCGGCGCCGAGATCTGGCGCTACGACCCGCAGGTCAAGAGCCCCACCGGCACGTTCAAGGGCTTCGCCCACATGACCTGCCGCGGCGTCTCGTACTATGACGAGAACAGCTACGTCAGCCGCGATGGCAGCCCCGCGCCGAAGATCACCGACGCAGGCCAGGCCGTGGCCCAGGCCTGCCCGCGCCGCCTCTACCTGCCTACTGCCGACGCCCGCCTGATCGCCATCAACGCCGACACCGGCAAGGTCTGCGAAGGTTTCGCCAACCAGGGCGTGATCGACCTGACCCGCGGCATCGGCCCGTTCACCGCCGGTGGCTACTACTCCACCTCGCCGGCCGCGATCACCCGCAGCCTGGTGATCATTGGCGGCCATGTGACCGACAACGAATCGACCAACGAACCGTCCGGCGTGATCCGCGCCTACGACGTGCACGACGGCCATCTGGTGTGGAACTGGGACAGCAACAACCCCGAAGACACCAAGCCCCTGGCCGACGGCAAGTTCTACAGCCGCAACTCGGCCAACATGTGGTCGATCGCCAGCGTCGACGAAGACCTCGGCATGATCTACCTGCCGCTGGGCAACCAGACGCCCGACCAGTGGGGTGCCGACCGCACCCCTGGCGCCGAGAAGTACAGCGCCGGCATCGTCGCCCTGGACCTGGCCACCGGCAAGGCGCGCTGGAACTACCAGTTCACCCACCATGACCTGTGGGACATGGACGTCGGCAGCCAGCCCACCCTGGTGCACCTGAAGACCGACGACGGCGTCAAGCCGGCGGTCATCGTGCCGACCAAGCAAGGCAGCCTGTACGTACTCGACCGCCGCGACGGCACGCCGATCGTGCCGATCCGCGAGATCCCGGTCCCCCAAGGCGCGGTCAAGGGCGACCACACCGCACCGACCCAGGCCCGTTCCGACCTCAACCTGCTCGGCCCTGACCTGACCGAACAGGCCATGTGGGGCGCCACGCCGTTCGACCAGATGCTCTGCCGCATCCAGTTCCGCAGCCTGCGCTACGAAGGCCAGTACACCCCGCCCTCCGAGCAGGGCAGCCTGGTCTACCCGGGCAACGTCGGCGTGTTCAACTGGGGCAGCGTCTCGGTCGACCCGGTGCGCCAGATCCTCTTCACCTCGCCGAACTACATGGCTTTCGTGTCGAAGATGGTCCCACGCGAGCAGGTCGCCGAAGGCAGCAAGCGCGAGAGCGAAACCAGCGGCGTGCAGCCGAACACCGGTGCGCCGTACGCCGTGACCATGCATCCGTTCATGTCGCCGCTGGGCATTCCATGCCAGGCGCCGGCCTGGGGCTACGTGGCAGCCATCGACCTGTTCACCAACAAAGTGGTGTGGAAGCACAAGAACGGCACCACCCGTGACAGCACCCCGGTACCGATCGGCATGCCGGTGGGCGTGCCAAGCATGGGGGGCTCGATCGTCACTGCCGGCGGTGTCGGCTTCCTCAGCGGCACCCTCGACCAGTACCTGCGCGCCTACGACGTGAAGAACGGCCAGGAGCTGTGGAAGGCTCGCCTGCCGGCAGGCGGCCAGGCCACGCCGATGAGCTACACCGGCAAGGATGGCAAGCAGTACGTGCTGGTGACTGCAGGCGGCCATGGCTCGCTCGGCACGAAAATGGGCGACTACATCATCGCTTACAAATTGGCTGAGTAAGCATCACGCCTGTCGCGGGGCAAGCCCACTCCCATCGAGGGAGCGGGCTTGCCCCGCTATTGTTTCCCTCCGCAGTTCTCCCCCCTTCGTCTACCATTGAAACCTGCCAACCACCGCCCCATCTAAGCACCATAGCCATTCACGCAGGTGCCCCATGAGCGACCAGCAGGATTTCCCGGAACACCCCGACGAACACAGCGAAGTCGAACATCTCGATCCCGCGACCGCCCCCGGTCACCATCTCGCCCTGCCCGGCCAGCAACTGCCGGACAAGGTCTACGTGATCCCGATCCACAACCGCCCGTTCTTCCCCGCGCAAGTGCTGCCGGTGATCGTCAATGAAGAACCCTGGGCCGAAACCCTCGATCTGGTCGCCAAGACCCCGCACCACTCCCTGGCGCTGTTCTTCATGGACACCCCACCGGAGGACCACCGCCACTTCGACACCAAGGCCCTGCCCGAATACGGCACCCTGGTGAAGGTCCACCACGCCAGCCGCGAAGGCGGCAAGCTGCAGTTCGTCGCCCAGGGCCTGACCCGCGTGCGCATCCGCACCTGGCTCAAGCACCACCGCCCGCCCTACCTGGTGGAGGTCGACTACCCACGCCAGCCGGCGGAGCCCACCGACGAAGTGAAGGCCTACGGCATGGCCCTGATCAACGCGATCAAGGAATTGTTGCCGCTCAACCCGCTGTACAGCGAAGAACTGAAGAACTACCTCAACCGCTTCAGCCCCAACGATCCGTCGCCACTGACCGACTTCGCCGCCGCCCTCACCTCGGCCACCGGCAACCAGCTGCAGGAAGTGCTCGACTGCGTGCCCATGCTCAAGCGCATGGAAAAGGTCCTGCCGATGCTGCGCAAGGAGGTCGAGGTCGCCCGCCTGCAGAACGAGATCTCAGCCGAGGTGAACCGCCAGATCGGCGAGCACCAACGCGAATTCTTCCTCAAGGAACAGCTCAAGGTCATCCAGCAGGAGCTGGGCCTGACCAAGGACGACCGCAGCGCCGATGTGGAGCAGTTCCAGCAGCGCCTGGTGGGCAAGACCCTGCCCGAGCAAGCGAAAAAACGCATCGACGAGGAGATGGGCAAGCTGGCGATCCTCGAGACCGGCTCGCCGGAGTATGCCGTCACCCGCAACTACCTGGAGTGGGCCACCGCGCTGCCCTGGGGTGTGTACGGCAAGGACAAGCTCGACCTCAAGCACGCGCGCAAGGTACTCGACCGCCACCACGCCGGGCTCGACGACATCAAGGAACGCATTCTCGAATTCCTTGCCGTCGGCGCCTGGAAGGGTGAGATCAGCGGCTCCATCGTCCTGCTGGTGGGTCCGCCCGGGGTAGGCAAGACCAGCATCGGCAAGTCCATCGCCGAATCCCTGGGCCGGCCGTTCTACCGTTTCAGCGTCGGCGGCATGCGTGACGAGGCCGAGATCAAGGGCCACCGCCGCACCTACATCGGCGCCCAGCCGGGCAAGCTGGTGCAGGCGCTGAAGGAGGTCGAGGTGATGAACCCGGTGATCATGCTCGACGAGATCGACAAGATGGGCCAGAGCTACCAGGGCGACCCAGCCTCGGCGCTGCTGGAAACCCTCGACCCGGAACAGAATGTCGACTTCCTCGACCACTACCTGGACCTGCGCCTGGACCTGTCCAAGGTGCTGTTCGTCTGCACCGCCAACACCCTGGACTCGATCCCCGGCCCCTTGCTCGACCGCATGGAAGTGATCCGCCTTTCCGGCTACATCACCGAAGAGAAGCTGGCCATCGCCAAGCGCCACCTATGGCCCAAGCAGCTGGACAAGGCCGGCGTGGCCAAGACCAGCCTGAGCATCAACGACGCCGCGCTGCGCGCGGTGATCGAGGGCTATGCCCGCGAAGCCGGTGTGCGCCAGCTGGAGAAACAGCTGGGCAAGCTGGTGCGCAAGTCGGTGGTCAAACTGCTGGAAGACCCGGACGCCAAGCTCAAGATTGCCGCCAAGGACCTCGAGCCCGCACTGGGCATGCCGGTGTTCCGCAGCGAGCAGGTGCTGGCCGGCAAGGGCGTTATCACCGGCCTTGCCTGGACCAGCATGGGCGGTGCCACCCTGCCGATCGAGGCCACCCACATCCACAGCCTCAACCGCGGTCTCAAGCTCACCGGGCAGTTGGGTGACGTGATGAAGGAATCGGCGGAGATCGCATACAGCTTCATCAGCTCGAACCTCAAGCAGTTCGGTGGCACGCCCGGCTACTTCAACGAGGCGTTCATTCACCTGCACGTGCCCGAGGGCGCAACCCCCAAGGATGGCCCCAGCGCCGGCGTGACCATGGCCAGTGCCTTGCTGTCGCTGGCTCGCGACCAGCCGCCGAAGAAAGGCGTGGCCATGACCGGCGAGCTGACCCTGACCGGCCAGGTGCTGCCGATCGGCGGGGTCCGCGAGAAAGTGATCGCCGCGCGGCGACAGAAGATCTTCGAACTGATCCTGCCGGAGGCCAACCGTGGCGATTTCGAAGAATTGCCCGAGTATCTGAAGGACGGGCTGAGCGTACATTTCGCCAAGCGCTTCGCCGACGTGGCGAAAGTATTGTTCTAAAGAGGACCGGGCCGCGTTGCGGCCCTTATAGCCGGCAAGCCGGCTCCCACACAGTGCGGCATGTATCCTACTTGTGGGAGCCGGCTTGCCGGCGATAGAGCCCGCGCAGACCACACAAACTTCCGACAGCTTCGGTTATCCTCAGGCCATTCCAGCTTCAGGAGCCAACATGTCCCTCCCTCGCCTGCTCGTCCCCGCCGCCCTGGCCCTGCTCACCGCCTGCGCCCAGCAACCGCAACGCACCGTCGAACTGGACGGCGAAAGCGAATGCCCCAAGCGCCTGGAGGTCGGCCAGACCCTGACCCTCACCTTGCCAAGCAACCCCACCACCGGCTACCGCTGGCTGGTGCAGAACCCGGCTTCGGAGATCCTGCGCAGCCTCGGCCCTGAGGTGTACAGCTCTCCGGAGCAAGCCGGCATCGTCGGCAGCGGCGGCCTGTCCAGCTGGCGCTTCCAGGCCAAGGCCGCTGGTGAGGGCCACCTGATCCTGGTCTACCAGCAGCCCTGGGCCCCGGAAGTACGTCCCGTACAGACCTTCGATTGCGCCATTCGGGTCAACTGAGCGCACGGCGCCGGTCAGCCAGTCATGCAAGCTTGCCGTGGTTTGGCTAGAATGCCGCCCCTGTAGATTGCCAGCCGCCTGGACCCACCGTGAGCAAACAACCCGACCGCCTATTCGCCCAACCCCTGGAGCAGGTGCCCGACTTCGTCTTCAACGAAGACGTGGTGCAGGTGTTCCCGGACATGATCAAGCGCTCGGTGCCCGGTTACCCGACCATCGTCGAGAACCTCGGCGTGCTTGCCGCGCGCTTCGCCCAACCCAACTCCGCGCTGTACGACCTCGGCGCCTCGCTGGGCGCAGTGACCCAGGCGCTGCGTCGCCATGTGCGCGCAGACGGCTGCCGGGTGATCGCGGTGGACAACTCGGCGGCCATGGTCGAGCGCTGCCGACAGTACCTCACAGCCCAGGACTCGATGTTCCAGGAGTTGCTGCCGGCGCAGGTGCTGGAGGCCGATATTCTGGCCCTGCCCTTCGAGCCGGCCTCGGTCGTGGCAATGAACTTCACCCTGCAGTTCGTCGCCCCCGAACAGCGCCTGGACCTGCTTGGCCGCATCCGCCAGGCACTTTTGCCGGGCGGCGCGTTGATTCTCTCGGAGAAACTGCGCTTCACCGACGCCCAGGAGCAGGAACTGCTCAACGAACTGCACCTGGACTTCAAGCGTGCCAATGGCTACAGCGAACTGGAAATCGCCCAGAAACGCAGCGCCATCGAGAACGTGATGAAACCCGACACCTTGGAAACCCATGAAAAGCGCCTGCGCGCTGCCGGCTTCTCCAAGGTCGTGCCCTGGTTCCAATGCCTCAACTTCGCCTCGCTGATAGCCCTGCCATGATCGATCTGTCCCCCCTCGTCCGCCGCCTGGCCGGCACGCCCCTTGCCACCTGGTCCCAAGGCCTGCAGGCACAACTCGAAAGCAAGCTGGAAAAGGGCCACGGCGACCTCGATCGCTGGCGCGGCGCCCTCGACGCACTGCCGCAGCTGACCCCGAGCGAAATCGACCTGGTCGACGGCCTGCGCCTGGACTGCGCCTGCGACGATGCCACCCGGGCGCAGATGCGCCAGGCGCTGATGGGCCTTTCGCCCTGGCGCAAGGGCCCGTTCGACCTGTTCGGCGTGCATGTCGATACCGAATGGCGCTCGGACTGGAAATGGTCGCGGGTCGGCCCGCACCTGGATCTCAAGGGCAAACGCGTGCTCGACGTGGGTTGCGGTAACGGCTACTACCAGTGGCGCATGCTCGGTGCCGGCGCCGACATGGTCATCGGCGTCGACCCCAACTGGTTGTTCTTCTGCCAGTTCCAGGCCGTGCAGCAGTACCTGCCGGACCTGCCGGCGTGGCACCTGCCGTTCGCCCTCGAAGAGCTGCCGGCCAACCTCGAAGGTTTCGACACCGTATTCTCCATGGGCGTGTTCTACCACCGCCGCTCGCCCATCGAGCATTTGCTGGCGCTCAAGGATTGCCTGGTCAAGGGTGGCGAGCTGGTACTGGAAACCCTGGTGATCGAGGGCGACGAAAACCAGGTGCTGGTGCCCGAGGACCGCTACGCGCAGATGCGCAACGTATGGTTCCTGCCGTCGGTGCCGGCCCTGGAGCGCTGGCTGCGCCGCGCCGGTTTCAGCGATGTGCGCTGCGTCGATGTCAGCGTCACCAGCGTCGAGGAACAACGCAGCACCGAGTGGATGCGCTACCAGTCGCTTGGCGATTTCCTCGCCCCCAATGACCACGGCAAGACCATTGAAGGCCTGCCGGCGCCACGCCGCGCCACATTGCTGGCGCGCAAATAAAAAAAGGCGCCCATTCGGGCGCCCAGGCTCACCTGCGCCGAGGAGCTGTCGCGGCGCAGGCGTGTGGTGCTCAATCCTTGGCCAGCTCGCGGGCCTTCTCTTCGGCCTTGCGCTCACGCTCGGCCACGGCCTGCTGCTTGTCGCCATGCAGGCGCGCCTGGTCCTCGCGGAAGGCTTGCCAGAATTGCTTGGAACGCTCCGCGCCACCCTCGGCGAAAACGTTGGTGCTGCCCAGGGCGAGGATCGCCAGCAGCAAGTACTTGGTCAGGTTCATCGTGCTTTCCTCGTGATAACCGTATCGACAGGGCCATCATGGCAAGGCGCAGCTAACAGCAAGGTGAGGCGGACATTACAGTCCTGAAATCCCCACAGAAACTCGTGGCAGTGGGCTTGCCCCGCGATGACGACAAGCCTGTCGCCCATATGACCTGCAGATTACAAATCAGCAATCCTCCTCTTATCGCCATTCGCATCCAGTAACATCCTCGCCGCTTGACCCTGATGTCACTACAGGGTCGAGAATCGCCCCCTTTCCACACAGAGCCCGACCATGCGCCTACTGATCATCGAGGACGAACCCCGTACCGCTGACTACCTGCAGCAAGGCCTGCGCGAAAACGGCTATGTGGTCGACTGCGCCTACACCGGCACCGACGGCCTGCACCTGGCCCGCCAGCAGCCCTACGACCTGGTGATCCTCGACGTCAACCTGCCCGGGCTCGATGGCTGGGGCGTACTACAGCGCCTGCGCGCCGAGTCGTCCACGCGGATCATGATGCTCACCGCCCACGGCCGGCTCGCCGATCGGGTCAAGGGGCTGGACCTGGGCGCGGACGACTACCTGCTAAAGCCGTTCGAATTCCCCGAACTGCTGGCGCGTATCCGCAGCCTGCTCCGGCGCAACGACCAGCGCCTGCAGCCGAGCACATTGAAGGTCTCCGACCTTGAGCTCGACCCCGGCCGACACCGCGCCTGGCGTAACGGCCAGCGCATCGATCTGACGGCGAAGGAGTTCGCCTTGCTGCACCTGTTGATGCGCCAGAGCGGCGAAGTACTGTCACGTACCCAGATCATCTCGCTGGTGTGGGACATGAACTTCGACTGCGACACCAACGTGGTGGAGGTATCGATCCGCCGCCTGCGGGCGAAGATCGACGACCCCTTCGACGACAAGCTGATCCATACCCTGCGCGGCGTCGGCTACGTGCTCGAGGCGCGGGCGTGAAGCGCCCCAGCCTGTCGTTGCGCCTGGGCCTGGGCGTCACCCTGCTGGGCGCGGCGCTGGTGCTGCTGCTGGCGTGCCTGGCGGTATTCGCCCTCGACCATGAACTGGATAGCCGGGCACGCAAGGACCTGACGCGCAAGATGCAGCAGGTCGAGCACAACCTGCGGGTGGACCTGCGCAGCGACGACCTCAGCGCCCGGGCCCACCCCCTGCTCGACCTGGTCATGGGCCATGACAACCTCAGCCTCAGCGTGCTGGCCGTCAATGGCCGCCATCCAGCGCTGCTCAGCCTTGGCCCGGCCATGCAGTCCCAGCACTTGCTGAACCTCGAAGCGGACGAACGGCTGACCTTCCATGCCTGGCGCGACGACGGCGACAATCAGATCCTCACCGCCAGCCGCTTGATGCGCCTGCGCGACGACACCCCGGTAAAAGTGTTGATGTCACTCAACCGCAGCGATGACAACAGCCTGCTGCAAGCCTACCTGCACTCGACCCTGCTGGCCCTGCCGCTGCTGCTGGTGCTGATCGGCATCGCCGCCTGGAAACTGGTGCAGCGCGGCCTGCGCCCGTTGCGGCACTTTCGCCGGATCGCCGGGCAGGTTTCGGCCCAGGACCTGGCACACCGCCTGCCCGACCAAGGTCTGCCCAGTGAGTTGGCCGACCTGGCGCGCGCCATCAACGTCATGCTCGACCGGCTCGACCAGGGCGTGCGCCAACTGTCGCAGTTCTCCGACGACCTGGCCCACGAGCTGCGTACACCGATCGGCAACCTGATGGGCAAGGCCCAGGTGACCCTGGCCCGCGAGCGTGACGGCGACAAGTACCGCGAAGCGCTCGAAGACAGCGTCGAGGAACTGACCCGCCTCAACCGCATCATCAACGACATGCTGTTCCTCGCCCAGGTCAGCCAGCCGCAGACCCAGGTTGCCCTGACGCCACTGACGCTGGCGGACGAAGTGGCCCGGGTGAGTGAACTGTTCGCCTTCAGTGCCGAGCTCAAGGGCATTTCCCTGCACCTGCAAGGCTGGGGCACGGCTTTGGTGGACCGGTTGATGTTCCAGCGGGCGCTGTCGAACCTGCTGAGCAATGCGATTCGCCATGCACCAGAGGGCAAGCCGGTCGCCGTGGGTATCGAGCGGCTGGGCAACGAGATTGCCGTGTGGGTGCAGAACCAGGGCACGGGGATAGACGAGACGCACCTGCCGCACCTGTTCGAACGCTTTTACCGGGCAGGAGCCGGGCGTTCACGGCTGGAGGGCGGAACCGGGCTGGGGTTGGCGATCGTCAAGTCGATCATGCAATTGCATGGGGGGCGGGTCGAGGTGAGGAGCCGGGTCGAAGGGCCGACGCGGTTCACCTTGGTATTCAAGGCCGAGTAAAGCTACGCGGGGCAAGCCCGCTCCCACAGAAGCTCCAGCAAGCCTGTGGGAGGGACTTACCTCGCGATTGACTCAGCGCGAAGCGGTGACGATCAGCGCTTTCATCTCGGCCACCGCGGCCTTGAAGCCGACGAACAGCGCATGGGCCACCAGCGCATGGCCGATGTTCAGCTCGTTGATGCCCTTGATCGCGGCCACCGCCTCAACGTTGTGGTAATGCAGGCCATGACCGGCATTGACGATCAGGCCCTGGCCAACACCAAACGCCACGCCATCGACGATGCGCTTGAGTTCCTCTGCCACTTCGGTCGGTGTCTCGGCATCAGCGTAACGGCCGGTGTGCAACTCGATGGCCGGCGCGCCGACACGGCGCGAGGCCTGGATCTGCCGCTCGTCGGCATCAATGAACAGCGACACCTCGGCACCGGTGCGCGACAGGCGTTCGATAGCCGCCTTGATCCGCGCCTCTTGGCCGGCGACATCGAGGCCGCCTTCGGTGGTCAGTTCCTGGCGGGTTTCCGGCACCAGGCAGATATGCGCCGGGCGGATCTTCTCGGCGAAGGCCATCATCTCTTCGGTGACGCCCATCTCGAAGTTCATGCGGGTCTGCAGCACGTCCTTGAGCAGCAGCACGTCGCGCTCCTGAATGTGCCGGCGGTCTTCGCGCAGGTGCACGGTGATGCCGTCGGCACCCGCTTCCTCGGCGTCCAGGGCGGCCTTGACCGGGTCTGGATAGCGGGTGCCCCGGGCCTGGCGCAGGGTCGCCACGTGGTCGATGTTGACGCCGAGAAGCATGCGGTTGCTGTGAGTCACGAAGGGGCACTCCTGAAAGTTGAGGGCCACAGCATACGTCGTGCTCAGCGCTTGCGAAACAGTTCCCGGCTGACCAATGGCTTAGGCCCCAAGTGGACCGCCAGTGCCTGGCGCATCAAGCGCTTGGCGGCAAGCAAGGCGCCAGGCGCCTCCCAGTCGGCCTGGGCCAGGGCCAGCAGTTCGCCGCCCTTGAACAAACCGGGCTGGAACAGTTCGACCCGCTCAAGGCCCGCATCCACCTGCAGGCGATAAAGGCCTTCGGCGACCACAGGGCTGTCGTTGACGTCATGGTCCAGGGTGAAGGCATAACCCAGCTCATCCAGCAGGCGCCATTCGAAGGAGCGCAACAGCGGCTCCAGCGCACGCCCGGCGGCCAGGGCCTGCAAGGTCAGGGTGTAGTGCTCGAACAGCGCCGGATGCGGCGCCTCGGCGGGCAGCAGGCGCATCAGCAGTTCGTTGAGGTACAACCCGCTGAACAGCGCGTCACCGTGCAACCAGGCTGAAATACCGACGGCATCCAGACGGCCGACGTTCTTCAACTCGCCGCGCCCGCGCAGCTCCACCTCCAGCGGCACGAACGGCCGCACCAGGCTACCGCCCTTGCCCCGCGCCCGGCGCAGCACGGCGCGTACCTTGCCTTGCGGGGTAAGAAAGTCCACCAGCGCACTGGTTTCCTTGTAGGCGCGGCTGTGCAGCACGTAGGCCGGCTGGGGGGTGGGTTGTTCCATCACAGACCACTCGATATCGGACATGACTGTGGGAGCGGCGTTGAGGAGCCCGACTTGCCCCGCGTTCACCACCGCGAGGCAAGTCGGGCCGCCGCATCGCCGCTCCCACAGGAGCAGAGGCAGTGCCGCCGAAGGGTTTACAGGTCGCCGTAACCCAGCGAACGCAGGGCGCGCTCGTCGTCGGACCAGCCGCCCTTCACCTTGACCCACAGGTTGAGCATGACCTTGGAGTCGAACAGTACTTCCATGTCCTTGCGCGCCTCGGAGCCGATGCGCTTGATGCGCTCGCCCTTGTCGCCAATGATGATCTTCTTCTGGCCGTCGCGCTCAACCAGGATCAGCGCATGGATGTGCAGCACATGGCCCTGCTGCTTGAATTCCTCGATCTCCACGGTGATCTGGTACGGCAGCTCCGCACCGAGCTGACGCATGATCTTCTCGCGCACCAGCTCGGCGGCCAGGAAGCGGCTGCTACGGTCGGTGATCTGGTCTTCGGGGAAGAAGTGATCGTTCTCGGGCAGGTGCTTGGCGATCTGTGCTTCCAGCGCTTCGAGGTTGTGCCCCTGCTGCGCGGAAATCGGCATCACTTCGGCGTTCGGCAGCTGCTCTTGCAGCCACTGCAGGTGCGGGATCAGCTCGGCCTTCTCTTCCATGCGGTCGGTTTTGTTGACCGCGATGATCAGCGGGCCGGTCACGTACTGCACGCGCTCCAGCACCAACTGGTCCTCGTCGGTCCACTTGGTGCGGTCGACCACGAAGATCACCACGTCGACGTCCTTCAAGGCTGCCGAGGCGTTGCGGTTCATGTAGCGGTTCAGCGCCTTGTCGTTGGCCTTGTGCATGCCGGGGGTGTCGACGTAGATCGCCTGCACGTCACCCTCGGTCTTGATGCCGAGCATGTTGTGGCGGGTGGTCTGCGGCTTGCGCGAGGTGATCGCCAGCTTCTGGCCGAGGATGTGGTTGAGCAGCGTGGACTTGCCCACGTTGGGGCGACCGACGATGGCCACATAGCCGCAGCGGGTCGAAGTGTTCTCAGTCATTGCCATTCTCCACGCCCAGGGCGATCAATGCGGCGGCGGCGGCGACCTGCTCGGCGATACGCCGGCTCACGCCCTGGCCGCGGCTTTTCTTGTTCAGCAGGACCACTTCACATTCGACGAAGAAGGTCCGGCAGTGCGGTTCGCCCTGGATATCCACCACTTCGTAACGTGGCAACTCGCAGGCACGCGACTGCAGGAACTCCTGCAAGCGCGTCTTGGGGTCCTTGTTGGTGTCGACCAGGGTCAGGCCATCGAACTCGTCGGTCAGCCAGGCGAGGATTCGCTCGCGTGCGGTCTGCATGTCGGCGTCCTGGTAGATCGCACCGATGAGGGCCTCGAGAGCGTCGGCAAGAATCGACTCGCGACGGAAGCCACCGCTTTTCAGCTCACCCGAACCCAGGCGCAGGTATTCGCCCAGGTCGAAGCCGCGGGCCAGCCGCGCCAGGGTCTCGCCCTTGACCAGGCGGGCGCGAAGACGCGACAACTGGCCTTCACGCGCCTGCGGGAAGCGCTCGAACAGCGCCTCGCCGACCACGAAGTTGAGGATGGCATCACCCAGGAACTCCAGGCGCTCGTTATTGCGCCCGGCGTAGCTGCGATGGGTCAGGGCCAGCAGCATCTGGTCCTGATTCTTGAAGGTATAGCCGAGCTTGCGCTCCAGGCGTGCAAGGGAACCACTCATGGGGCGACCCCGGCAATGTTCAACGCGTTGTTCAAATCAACATCCTGAAAGACGGTTTGACTGTGGTCAGACGCCGGAAACGGCGAAAGCCTCGCTCCCTGAGAACACAGCCTATGTCAGAAATGCAATCGGCGCCGTCCGTGGACAGCGCCGTCGTTACTCAATGGATCAGCCCGACCCGCGACAGGTTCGGGAAGTGGCTGAGTTTCGGCTCTGGCCAGCTCATCCAGACCGCAAAGGCCTTGCCGACGATATTCCGGTCCGGAACCATGCCATGCAGTTCCTTGGGAATGTTCGGATCATCCCAGAAGCGGCTGTCGTTGGAGTTGTCGCGGTTGTCACCCATCATGAAGTAGTGACCGGACGGCACGGTCCACTGCTGGTCCGGCGGCATGCGATAGCGGGTCATTTCCTTGCGGATCAGGTGCTCGGCTTCACCGAGCTTTTCCTTGTACAGCTCGGCGCTGCCCAGGGTGCCCGGCTCGCTGCCGACCAACTGCTCGGCAATCGCCTGGCCATTGACGAACAGCCGCTTGTCGGCGGTGTAGCGGATCACGTCGCCCGGCAGGCCGACCACACGCTTGATGTAGTTGACGTTGGGGTCGCTCGGGTAGCGGAACACCATCACATCCCCGCGCTGCGGATCACCCACCTCGATGACCTTCTTGTCGATCACCGGCAGGCGAATGCCGTAGGAGAACTTGTTCACCAGGATGAAGTCGCCCACTTCCAGCGTCGGCTTCATCGACCCCGAAGGGATCTGGAACGGCTCGACCAGGAACGAACGCAGCACCAGCACGATGAACAGCACCGGGAAGAACGACTTGCCGTATTCAACCAGCAAGGGTTCCTTGTTCAGGCGTTCGACCACGGCCATTTCAGGCTGGCTGACGCTGCCCTGGTAGTTGGCGATCGCCGCCCGCCGGCGCGGGGCCAGGAACAGCAGGTCGATCAGACCCAACAGACCGCAGACAGCGACGGCGATGACGAGCAACAGCGGGAAATTTAGCGACATAGGACCTAGCTATCCAACCTGAGCACAGCGAGGAAGGCTTCCTGTGGAATCTCCACGTTACCTACCTGCTTCATGCGTTTCTTACCGGCCTTCTGCTTCTCCAGCAGCTTCTTCTTACGGCTGACGTCGCCACCGTAGCACTTGGCCAGTACGTTCTTTCTGAGCGCCTTGACGGTTGTCCGCGCAATGATCTGGCCGCCGATAGCTGCCTGGATCGCCACGTCGAACATCTGCCTAGGGATCAGTTCCTTCATCTTTTCGGTCAACGCACGGCCTTTGTAGGCGGCGTTGTCGCGGTGCACGATCAGGGCCAGGGCATCGACCTTGTCGCCGTTGATCAGCACGTCCAGCTTGACCAGGTTGGCCGACTGGTAGCGGTCGAAATGGTAGTCCAGCGACGCGTAGCCGCGACTGGTGGACTTGAGCCGGTCGAAGAAGTCCAGGACCACTTCGTTCATCGGCATGTCGTAGCGCACCTGCACCTGGCTGCCGAGGAACTGCATGTCGCGCTGCACGCCACGCTTCTCGATGCACAGGGTGATGACGTTGCCCAGGTGCTCCTGCGGCACGAGGATGGTCGCGGTGACGATCGGCTCGCGGAAGTCGGTGACGGACGAGACGTCCGGCAGCTTCGATGGGTTGTCGACGACGATGGTCTCACCGGTCTTGAGCTCGAGCTCGTAGATCACGCTTGGCGCGGTGGTGATCAGGTCCAGGTCGTATTCGCGCTCCAGGCGCTCCTGGATGATCTCCATGTGCAGCATGCCGAGGAAGCCGCAACGGAAGCCGAAGCCCAGGGCGTCGGAGCTTTCCGGCATGTATTGCAGCGACGAGTCGTTCAGGGTCAGCTTCTGCAGGGCGTCGCGGAAGTCCTCGAAGTCGTCGGAACTGACCGGGAACAGGCCCGCGTAAACCTGCGGCTGGATCTTCTTGAAGCCCGCCAGCATTTCGACTTCCGGGGTGCTGGACAGGGTCAGGGTGTCGCCCACCGGCGCACCATGGATGTCCTTGATGCTGGCAATGATGAAGCCCACTTCACCGGCTTTCAGATCAGCGGTCTGGGTGTGTTTCGGGGTGAACACACCAACGCTGTCGACCAGATGCACCTTGCCGGTGGACTTGACCAGGATCTTGTCGCCTTTCTTGACGCGGCCCTGGCGCACACGCACCAGCGAGACCACGCCCAGGTAGTTGTCGAACCAGGAGTCGATGATCAGCGCCTGCAGCGGGGCGTCGATCTCACCGGTCGGAGCGGGGATGGTATGTACCAGGCGCTCGAGCACCTCGTCGACGCCCATGCCGCTCTTGGCACTGCAAGCCACGGCGTCGGTGGCGTCGATGCCGATGATCTTCTCGATCTCGTCCTTGACGCGGTCCGGGTCAGCCTGGGGCAGGTCCATCTTGTTCAGCACGGGCATGACTTCCAGGCCCTGCTCGATGGCGGTGTAGCAGTTGGCCACCGATTGCGCCTCGACGCCCTGGCCGGCATCGACCACCAGCAGCGCGCCCTCGCACGCCGCCAGCGAG
Source organism: Pseudomonas sp. TE6288 (assembly GCF_054062095.1). Lineage (NCBI taxonomy): Bacteria > Pseudomonadati > Pseudomonadota > Gammaproteobacteria > Pseudomonadales > Pseudomonadaceae > Pseudomonas > Pseudomonas sp. TE6288. Next base: position 196,692 of record NZ_JBSSEW010000005.1, on the reverse strand, counting down.
CGCGAGACTTCATAGGTGAAGTCAACGTGGCCGGGGGTGTCGATGAAGTTCAGCTGGTAGGTTTTACCATCCTGCGCCTTGTAGTGCAGCGTGACGCTGTGGGCCTTGATGGTGATACCGCGTTCGCGCTCCAAGTCCATGGAATCGAGGACCTGGGCTTCCATTTCGCGCGCCGACAGGCCACCGCACATCTGGATGAAACGGTCGGCCAGCGTCGACTTGCCATGGTCGATGTGGGCGATGATGGAGAAATTGCGGATATGACTCAAATCACTCACAGGTCAACACTCGAAAAGGCTGCGAGCCGGACGCCCGCCGAAAAATAGCCGGGAATTGTACCTCAAGCCGCAGGGATATGGGAGAACCCTTGTCACCTGCCTATCGGTTAGCGTGGGAGCGGTCTTACCCCGCGATGGCGTCCGATCAGTTGAAATTGTTGCCTGATCTGACAATATCGCGGGGCAAGCCCGCTCCCACGCAGGACCTTTACTCCTGCTTGCTCAAGAAAAAGGGCAGCCGAGGCTGCCCTTTCCTACCTTGCAATCCGCTTATTCAGCCAGTTTGAAGGTGATGAAGCTGGCACGCCCCTGGCGCAGCACGCGCATGGACACCGAACGGTTCTTCGGCAGTTCCTTGGCGATCTCGGTGAACTGCTTGGCCGAGGCAATGGCCTGGTTGTTCAGGTGGCTGATCACATCGCCCGGACGCAGGCCGATCATGGCCGCCGGGCCATCCTGGACTTCCTTGATGACCACCCCGCCCTTGAGTTCGAGCGACTTTTTCTGCTCGGCACTGAGGTCGGCGACAGATACGCCCAGACGGTTGCTGCTGCGCTCGGCGCTGCCATCGGCACCCGCACCCATGCCGATGTCGGCGTCATCCTCGGGCAATGCGCCGATGGTCACATCCAGGTTCTGGCGCTTGCCATTGCGGATGATCTCAAGCTTGGCTTTCTCGCCATCCTTCAGGCTGCCCACCAGGTGCGGCAGGTCGGCGGACATGACGATCGGCTGGCCATTCATGCTCAGGATCACGTCGCCCACCTGCAGGCCGCCCTTGGCTGCCGGGCCGTTTTCCAGGACCTGGGCCACCAGGGCACCGGCCGGCTTGTCCAGGCCGAACGACTCGGCCAGGTCCTTGTTGACCTCCTGGATCACCACGCCCAGCCAGCCGCGGCTGACCTTGCCGTCTTTCTTCAACTGGTTCGATACATCGATCGCCACGTCGATCGGGATGGCGAACGACAGGCCCATGAAGCCGCCGGAACGGGTGAAGATCTGCGAGTTGATGCCCACCACCTCGCCTTTCATGTTGAACAGCGGCCCACCGGAGTTGCCCGGGTTGATCGCCACGTCGGTCTGGATGAACGGCACATAGGTATCGTTGGGCAGCGTGCGGCCCTTGGCGCTGACGATACCCTTGGTCACCGAGTGGTCGAAGCCGAACGGCGAACCGATGGCCAGCACCCATTCACCGACCTTGAGCTTTTCCGAATCGCCCAGTTTGACGGTCGGCAGGTTCTTGCCGTCGACCTTGAGCAACGCCACGTCGGTGCGTGGGTCGGTACCCACCAGCTTGGCCTGCAGCTCGCTGCGGTCGGACAGGCGGACGATGATCTCGTCAGCGTCGGCCACCACATGGTTGTTGGTCAGCACGTAGCCGTCACTGGAAATGATGAAGCCCGACCCCAGCGACTGCGCCTCACGCTGGCGATCACCGCGCGGCGAACGCGGCTGCTGCGGCATGTTGCGCTCGAAGAACTCGCGGAACATCGGCGGCAGGCCTTCCAGGTCGGGCATCTGCCCGGCGGCGACACGGCGGTCCGGCAGCTTCTGCTTGGTACTGATGTTGACCACCGCCGGCGAGGCCTGCTCGACCAGGGTGGTGAAGTCCGGCAGGGACTCCTCGGCCTGGGCACTGAGCACCTGGCCGAGCATCAGCACGGCAGCGAACATCGATAGGTAGGTTTTCAAGCGTGGTATTGACATACGGCTCCCGTCACAACGAGCGTAGTTAGCAGTAAGGTTCCCGCAGACGCAGGAAAGGCCAGACTCCGAGAAGCCTGACCTATAGAAAATTTGCGGCAGGATTGCAAATGACAATGCCTTAATTTCATGTCAGCTCTGTGTAACAAGAGCTGTCAGGGCACTGCTCAGTCATTGACGCGCCTGGGCATCCTGGGCCCGCATCGACAAGGCGACACGCTCGGCAGTGCCCAGCGGAATCTCGCCGACCACCGTGACCATCACCTTGCCCTTGGGCGTGGTCAGGCGCCGCGACACTGCGACAGTAGGGCCGAGCTGGGCACGGGTGTCGATACCGGGCTCGTTGCCGATCGGCTCGAGGAACACCGAAAAACGGGCCAGGCCATCGTCATACATCAGGCTGCTGACGGTACTCTTGCGCTCGGGGTCGCGCCGCACCGAGCTGTTGACCAGCTCAAAACCCGGCGGCAACCAGTCGGAACGCCACCCGGCAGCGCTTTCGGAGGTGCCGGAGGCGACCTGTTCGACCGGCCTGCAGGCAGCACCGGCGCTGAGGTCGGCGTCGGTCGGCACGTCGTCGGTGTCCAGGCGGGTCATCTGGAAGCGCTCGAGCAACTGGCCCTTGTCGTTGAGCATCAACGAGCGTAGAGGCAGGCCGGTACGCCGATCCAGGTGCAATTCGAAGGCATAGCGATGCTGGTCACGCGGGGTGAGCGAGACAATCACCGCGTCGCGCCCGGCGACGCGTGACTTGCCTGCCACGCTCAGATCATACCAGCTCATCAGTTTCAGGGGATCGAGCACCCGCGCGGCAGTGTCCGGCGCGGCGCTCACGCTACTGACCAAGTTGCCACTGACGCACTGCACCTTGCCGTCGACCCGCACGATTTCCTGGGCCGAGCCGTCGAGCTGCAGCAGCCGCTCACTGACCTTGCCGTCCTGGACGCGATGCCAGATATCGTGGGATGAGAAACTGCCGTTACGTTCGTAGACGAAGGAACCCTGGTAACTCTGCTGCTCGGCCCTTGCCAGCTTGTTGAGCCACTCGCTCGCCTCGGGCGAAGAGTTGGCGGCCAGGGCCTGTACCGTCAGGCTGCTGCCAAGCAGCAGCGACAGGAGAGGTAGCGCGCGCATGATCCTCCTTACTTAGCGGTTTTCCAGGCTGGCGGCGCGGGCGTAAGGCAGCGCGGTTTCGTTGCCCTTCAGCGCGGACTCCTGGGCGTGCTGGCGCAGGTAGCCTGGCAGGCGTTGATCCCAGCCGGCCTGGTTCTGCAGCACACCGTTGGCCATCGGCCCGGTCGGTTGCTCGTTGCCTTCACTATAGCCTGCCAATACGGCCGGGCCTTGCACCTGCGGCATGCTCAGGCCCTGCTGGGCTGGCTGCTGGGCGGCCAGCTGGGCGCCAGTGATCTCGTCCTGGTTGTAGAAACGCACGCCCGCCAGTACGGCAACGGTCACCGAAGCGGCCACGGCCAGGCGGCCAATGCTGCGCCACGGGCCCTGCTTGACCTTGGCCGGCACGGCCTCGTCGGCCAGCGCCGCGGAAACCGCCGAGGCGATGTCCAGCTTGGGCAGCAGCAGCTCCTTGTGCATGGCTGCACGGGCAACCTGGTAACGCGACCAGGTGGCACGGGTTTCGGCATCGTCGACGGCGTTCAGCACGCGACGCAGTTCCAGTTCGTCCGCTTCGTTATCCATCACCGCGGACAGCGATTCCTGCAAAGCTTCACGACTCATGGCGGTTCCTCTCTTGGCTATCGCCGCTGTCTCAGGTTTCCTGCAACAAAGGCTGCAGGGCTTTGTCTATGGCCTCCCGAGCGCGGAAGATTCGAGAGCGCACGGTACCCACCGGACATTGCATGACACTGGCAATGTCTTCGTAACTCAGTCCGTCGAACTCGCGCAGGGTCAGTGCCGTGCGCAAGTCCTCGGGCAGTTGCTGAATGGTTCGATGGACAGTGCCTTCGATTTCATCCCGCAACAACGCGCGCTCTGGGGACTCGAGATCCTTGAGACCATGATCGCCGTCGTAAAACTCCGCATCCTCGGAGCTCACATCGCTGTCTGGTGGCCGTCTTCCACGGGATACCAGGTAGTTCTTCGCCGTATTGATGGCGATGCGGTACAGCCAGGTGTAGAACGCACTATCACCGCGAAAATTCCCAAGCGCACGGTATGCCTTGATGAAGGCTTCCTGCGCCACGTCCTGCGCTTCATGGGTGTCGTGTACGAAACGCACGATCAACCCGAGAATCTTGTGCTGATACTTCAGCACCAACAGATCGAACGCTCGCCTGTCGCCACGCTGCACGCGCTCGACAAGCTGCTGATCCTCTTCCTGGGTTAGCATGAACACTCCTCAGTGATCTCGAAGGAGCGTTGCAACAGCCATCGTTCAGGCTTGCAACCATAGACTCGGGCTTTTCGCAAAAGTTCTCCCCTCCAAGCAAGTTTCCTGCGGCCCTTGGTCGGCTCGCACGGAAGACGCAACGCGGTCACGGCCGGCTGCGCCGATAATCAGTTTTCGTTACGCAGGTGCCAGCCCAGAATAGAGCCGGCGCCTTGCGTCGCCGCAGCAACCTGTGGCGTACGGGCAGCCTGTATAGGATTTCCAGGGGTATCGGAAAGTTCCCACAAAGATCGCCACCCACCCGCAAGTGCCATTGGAAATCAGGCGCCCGGGGCTGCTATAAAGGCACCCCGACCCGGTTTCACGATAGTTTCACAATGCCATCGGCGCCCGACTATTGTGCCGTGCCCCCTCCAAAGATTACTAGTGTCCCGACATGAGCCAACAATTCCAACATGATGTCCTGGTGATCGGTAGCGGTGCCGCCGGTCTCAGCCTGGCACTGAACCTTCCCGGCCACCTGCGCATTGCCGTGCTGAGCAAGGGCGACCTGGCCAACGGTTCTACCTTCTGGGCCCAGGGCGGTGTCGCCGCGGTGCTCGATGACACAGATACCGTGCAGTCGCATGTCGAGGACACGCTCAACGCCGGTGGCGGCCTGTGCCATGAAGATGCCGTGCGCTTCACCGTCGAGCACAGCCGCGAGGCCATCCAGTGGCTGATCGAGCAAGGCGTGCCGTTTACCCGCGACGAACACTACAGCGTCGACGACGGTGGATTCGAGTTCCACCTGACCCGCGAAGGGGGCCATAGCCACCGGCGCATCATCCATGCCGCCGACGCCACCGGTGCCGCTATCTTCACCACGTTGCTGGAGCAGGCGCGCAAGCGGCCGAACATCCAGTTGCTGGAACAGCGCGTGGCCGTCGACCTGATCACCGAGCGGCGCCTGGGCCTGGACGGAGATCGCTGCCTTGGCGCCTACGTCCTGGACCGCAACACCGGCGAGGTGGACACCTTCGGTGCCCGTTTCACCGTGCTGGCCACCGGCGGCGCGGCCAAGGTCTACCTCTATACCAGTAATCCCGACGGTGCTTGCGGCGACGGCATCGCCATGGCTTGGCGCGCCGGCTGCCGGGTGGCCAACCTGGAGTTCAACCAGTTCCACCCAACCTGCCTGTACCATCCGCAGGCCAAGAGCTTCCTGATCACCGAGGCCCTGCGCGGTGAGGGCGCCCTGCTGCGCCTGCCCAACGGCGAGCGTTTCATGCCGCGCTTCGACCCACGTGAAGAGCTGGCGCCACGGGATATCGTCGCCCGCGCCATCGACCACGAGATGAAGCGCCTGGGGGTGGACTGCGTCTATCTGGATATCAGCCACAAGCCGGCCGACTTCATCAAGAGCCATTTCCCGACGGTCTACGAACGCTGCCTGACCTTCGGTATCGACATCACCCGCCAGCCTATCCCGGTGGTGCCTGCGGCCCATTACACCTGTGGCGGGGTAATGATCGACGAGCACGGCCACAGCGACGTGCCTGGCCTGTACGCCATCGGCGAAACCAGTTTCACCGGCCTGCATGGCGCCAACAGGATGGCCAGCAACTCGCTGCTCGAATGCTTCGTCTATGGCCGCGCCGCCGCCGCCGATATCGAGGCGCGCCTGGACCAGGTCGCCATGCCCCGCGCCCTGCCCTGCTGGGACGCAAGCCAGGTCACCGATTCGGACGAGGACGTGATCATCGCGCACAACTGGGACGAACTGCGGCGCTTCATGTGGGACTATGTGGGCATCGTGCGCACCAGCAAGCGCCTGCAACGGGCCGAGCACAGGGTGCGCATGCTGTTGGACGAAATCGACGAGTTCTACAGCAACTACAAGGTCAGCCGTGACCTGATCGAGCTGCGCAACCTGGCGCAGGTGGCCGAGTTGATGATCCGTTCGGCCATGCAGCGCAAGGAAAGCCGGGGCCTGCATTACACCTTGGATTATCCAGGGATGCTGCCTGAGGCCAGGGACACGATCCTGGTGCCACCGAACCACGAGTAAGGCCTGGACAGGCGCAGGAGCGCGCTTGCACCGCGAAGAGATGACAGCCTCTGTATCGTCATCGCGGCGCAAGCCCGCTCCCACGAACCGCCATCAAACGAGGGTTGGATCGATCACCAGCACCAGCTTCCCGGAAACCTGGTTGCTTGCCAGTTCCGCATAGGCCGCTTCGGCGAATTCGACCGGATAGGTATCGACCAACTGTGGCGACAGTCGCCCCTCGGCGAACAACGGCCACACCTGCTGGCGCAATTCGCGCAACAATTCGGCCTTGAACCCGTCATCACGGTTGCGCAGCGTGGAGCCGGTGATTTCCAGGCGCTTGCCCAACACCAGCGCCAGGTCCAGCTCGACCTTGCGTCCGCCCATCAGGCCAATGATCACCCAACGCCCGTCACGGGCCAGCAGCTGCAGGTTGAGCGGCGCATAACTGGCGCCCACCGGGTCCAGAATCACATCGAATGGACCAAGCTGCTTGAGATCATCGAGGTTGCCATTGCGCACCACGCCACCTGCGGCCCCCAGCGACTCACAGTAGGCCAGCCGCTCCGGCGAGCCGACGCTGACCCACACCGGGTTGCCGAAGGCCTTGCACAGCTGGATCGCCGCCGAGCCCACACCACTGGCCCCGGCATGCACCAATACCTTCTCGCCAGCCTTCAATGCCCCCAGCTGGAAGATGTTCAGCCAGGCCGTGGCATACACCTCGGGAATCGCAGCGGCTTCCTGCAGGCTCAACCCTTCGGGCACCGGCAGCACATGACGGGCGTCGACCACCACCTCCTCGGCCATGCCACCACCGGCGAGCAATGCACAGACCCGGTCGCCCACACGCCAATCGGCACCCGCTCCGACTTCCTCGACGACGCCGGCGCATTCCAGCCCCATATAAGGGCTGGCACCAGGAGGCGGCGGGTACAGCCCCGCCCGCTGCAGCAGGTCGGCGCGGTTCAGGCCCGCGGCAGCCACGCGGATACGTACCTGCCCGGCATCGCAGGCCGGGCGCTCGGCCTCGACCCACGCCACATGTCCGTCAACGCCTTGCAATGCCTTCACAGTGCCTCCATAGTTGAATCATATGACCGAGCCTGGGCACGCCAAGTCCCAGGCTTTTTGCAGTATGCGTCCGGCTCCGATGGAACCGGCGAACGGATAAGACGGCCTACTATGCGTGATCAATTGCCTCCACGTCGAATCAGCATGAAGCATTTCCTCCCCAGCACCGCCCTCGCCCTCATGATCGGCCTGGGCAGCCTCACGCTCGGTGGCAATGCGGCCGCCGCCAACAAGTGGGACAGCCTGCAGCCGGACCGCGACGAAGTGGTCGCCAGCCTCAACATCGTCGAGCTGCTCAAGCGCCACCACTACAGCAAGCCGCCGCTGGACGACGCCCGTTCGGTCATCATCTATGACAGCTACATCAAGCTGCTCGACCCTTCGCGCAGCTACTTCACCGCAGCCGACATCGCCGAATTCGACAAATGGAAGACCCAGTTCGACGACTTCCTGAAAAGTGGCAACCTCGAGCCGGGCTTCACCATCTACAAGCGTTACCTGGACCGCGTGAAGTCGCGCCTGGACTTCGCCCTGGCGGAGCTGGCCAAGGGTGCCGACAAGATCGACTTCACGGTGAAGGAAGACCTGCTGGTCGACCGCAAGGACGCCCCGTGGATGAAGAACCAGGCCGAGCTCGACGACCTGTGGCGCAAGCGCGTCAAGGACGAAGTGCTGCGCCAGAAGATTGCCGGCAAGGATCCCAAGCAGATCCAGGAAACCCTGACCAAGCGCTACAAGAACCAGCTGGCGCGCCTGGACCAGACCCGCGCGGAAGACATCTTCCAGGCCTACATCAACACCTTCGCCCAGTCCTACGACCCGCATACCAATTACTTGTCGCCGGACAACGCCGAGAACTTCGACATCAACATGAGCCTGTCGCTCGAAGGCATCGGCGCGGTGCTGCAGAGCGACAACGACCAGGTCAAGATCGTACGCCTGGTACCGGCCGGCCCGGCCGCCAAGACCAAACAGGTGGCGCCGGCCGACAAGATCATCGGCGTCGCCCAGGGCAACAAGGAAATGGTCGACGTGGTCGGCTGGCGCCTTGACGAAGTGGTCAAGCTGATCCGCGGCCCGAAAGGCTCGGTGGTGCGCCTGGAGGTCATCCCGGCCAGCAACGCGCCGAACGACCAGACCAGCAAGATCGTCTCGATCACCCGCGAAGCGGTCAAGCTCGAGGAGCAGGCGGCGAAGAAGTCGGTGCTCAAGCTCAAGCAGGATGGCCGTGACTACAAGCTCGGCATCATCGAGATCCCGGCTTTCTACCTGGACTTCAAGGCATACCGCGCTGGCGATCCGGATTACAAGAGCACCACCCGCGACGTGAAGAAGCTGCTCACCGAGCTGCAGAAAGAGAAAGTCGACGGCGTGGTCATCGACCTGCGCAACAACGGTGGCGGCTCGCTGCAAGAAGCCACCGAGCTGACCAGCCTGTTCATCGAGAAGGGCCCGACCGTGCTGGTGCGCAACAGCGACGGGCGCGTCGACGTGCTCGAGGACGAGAACCCCGGCGCCTTCTACAAAGGCCCGCTGGCACTGCTGGTCAACCGCCTGTCGGCGTCCGCCTCGGAAATTTTCGCCGGCGCCATGCAGGACTACCACCGTGCGCTGATCATCGGTGGCCAGACCTTCGGCAAAGGCACCGTGCAGACCATCCAGCCGCTCAACCATGGCGAACTCAAGCTGACGCTGGCCAAATTCTACCGGGTCTCCGGGCAGAGTACCCAGCACCAGGGCGTGCTGCCGGACATCGCCTACCCGTCGATCATCGACACCAAGGAAATCGGTGAAAGCGCCCTGCCTGAAGCCATGCCGTGGGACACCATCCGTCCAGTGGTCAAGCCTGCCTCCGATCCGTTCAAGCCGTTCCTCGCCCAGCTCAAAGCGCAGCATGAAGCGCGCAGTGACAAGGATGCCGAGTTCGTTTACATCCGCGACCGCCTGGCACTGACCCAGAAGCTGATGAACGAGAAGACCGTCAGCCTTAACGAGCAGCAGCGTCGCGCCCGCCACGACGAGATCGAAGCCAAGCAGCTGGCGCTGGAGAACATCCGGCGCAAGGCCAAGGGCGAAGAGCCGCTCAAGGAACTGAAGAAAGAGGACGAGGACGCCCTGCCCGCCGAGCCGGACGACACCAAGCCCGAGGACGATGCCTACCTGTCCGAGACCGGTCGCATCCTGCTCGACTACCTGAGCCTCAGCACCTCGGTGGCCAAGCACTGAAGTGATGGCAAAATAATGTGACCTGTCATCAAACAGTCATCGGACTGTCGTGAAATGGAAGGGCCGAACGTGCAAGCGTTTGGCCCTTTTCAATTCAGGAAGCAGTCCATGACCGTCACCGAACAGCTCAGCGCATTGAGTGCCATCCTGGCTCAACGCAGCATCCACTGTCTGTTCCAACCCATCGTCTGCCTCTCCGAACGGCGCATCCTCGGCTATGAGGCCCTGAGCCGCGGCCCCTCCAACAGCCCTTTGCACTCACCCCTGAACCTGTTCGCCATCGCCCGCCAGGCCGGTCGCCTGGGTGAACTGGAAGTGCTGTGCAGGGAAACCGCCTGCCGACGCTTCAGCGAGCTGAATCTGGCGGGCCAGCTGTTTCTCAACGTCTCGCCCGAGTCCCTGGTAGAACCCAACTACCCTTCCGGGCGCACCCTGCAAATGCTCGAACAGGTCGGCCTGGCCCCCAGCCGGGTGGTCATCGAACTGACCGAGCAGACGCCCACCGAAGACTTCCAGCTGCTGTACAACGCCCTGCACCATTATCGCGACATGGGTTTTTCCATCGCCCTGGATGACCTGGGTGCTGGTTACTCCAGCCTGCGACTGTGGTCGGAGCTGCGCCCGGACTACGTGAAAATCGACCGCCATTTCATCGACGGCATCCACCAGGACCCGCTCAAGCGTGAGTTCGTCGGTTCGATCCTGCAGATTGCCCGTGCTTCCCGTGCCCAGGTGATCGCGGAAGGTATCGAGTTGGGCGAGGAACTGGCGATACTGGGTGACATGGGCGTGGACCTGGTCCAGGGCTACCTGCTGGGGCGCCCCCAGGAGTTTCCCCCGGGGGACAGCCTCGGCCTGCTGCCCCCGGCGCCGGATACCGCCGTGGCGCTGGACGAGGACAGCAGCGATCTCAGCGCCCTGCTCATCCTGCAACCCTCGGTCACGCGCGATACTCCCATCCAGCAGGTGCTCGAGGCGTTCCACCGCCAAGCCAACCTCAATTCGCTCGCAGTGCTGGATGAACGTGGCAAACCCTGTGGCATCGTCCACCGCCATTCACTTGCCGACGCCCTGCTCAAGCCTTTTGGTACCGACCTGTTCGCCCGCAAGCCGATCAGCCGGTTGATGAGCCAGGACTTTCTCGCCGTCGAGCGCAGCCAGTCGCTGCAGCAGGTCAGCCGGCTGCTTACCAGCCGCGCCCGCCAGCGTATCGAGGAAGACTTCATCATCACCCAGAGTGGGCGTTACCTGGGCCTGGGGCGGGTGATCGACGTACTCAAGCTGATCACCGAACAGAAGATCCAGCAGGCCAGGCACGCCAACCCACTCACCCTGCTGCCCGGCAACGTGCCGATCCAGCAGTGCCTGGCGCGCCTGCTGCTGCAACGGCGCGAGGCCGCCGTATGCTACGTGGACATCGACAACTTCAAACCCTTCAACGATATCTATGGCTATGCCCGTGGCGACGAAGTGCTGCTGTGCCTGGCGCAGTGCCTGAGCGACTGCGTCGACCCCAGCAGGGATTTCGTCGGCCATATCGGTGGGGATGATTTCATGCTGGTATTGGGCTCGGCAGATTGGCGAGCGCGGCTTGAACTGCTACTGGAAGCATTTGCCCGGCAATGTCGGCGCTTCTACCGCGGTGAACACCTGGAGGCCGGATGCTTTATTGCCCATAACCGTCAGGGTCAACGGGAAACCTTCGAACTGCTGTCGCTGTCGATCGGCGTGGTCTGGCTCAAGTCTGGAAGCTGCGCCGGGCTGGATGCCGGCCAGTTGGCCGAGCTCGCCTCACAGGCGAAAAGAAAGGCCAAGGAAACCGGCGGGGCGAGCCTGAGCCTGATCGACACAACGGTACTGGAGTAAACCCTGGCAGGCTCCGGCAACCGCTACCGCGCCAGGTAGCCCTCTCCCCCGGTTTCAGGCCTCTTCCGGGTAGCGATACTCGAACACCCGCACCACTTCCGAGGCATGCCAGGACGCCGCCTCCATGCCGTCCACCGGCCCGGAAAACCGTCCCAGGCGCTCGACACACTCGAAAAACCCGGTGCGTGGCAGGCGGCTGGCGCCTTGGCTGATCACCAGCGAACTGCGCAGCGGCTGCTCGGCCCGGGCGTCGAGCACCGCCAGGTACTCAAGGGCCGCGGTCAAGGTCTGCATGGCCGGGCTGGGCAATTGCAAACGCTCAAGCAGTGCCCGGTAGGTCAGCAGATGGCGTTGCCGGCGGGCCAGGTCGAGCTCGCTCAGCAGGCCCTGCCATTGCTGACGGCTGATCCTGACCTGGCTCATGACGGCTCGCTCCAGCCGGCCACGCCCAAGTGCCACGCCAGGCTGCGTAGAATGGCCGCGTCGGGGCGGCGCTCCCCGGACTCGATCATGGCCAGGTATGCCGGGCTGATGCCGACACTGCGTGCCAACTGCTCCGGCGCCAGCCCCTTGGCCTGACGCAAGGACGCCAGCTCAGCCAGTGAGGACAGGCTGGCGCTTGGTTGAGTGTTGGCAACATTGCTTTCGGTGACGGGTGCGCTGGCCGGTGCCTGGCCTGCGGCCGCGAGCAACGCCTGATACTGCTCCCAGGGAACCACTGCGTACTCGGGCTGACCGTCCCGGCTGATGACCTGAATACCCATACAACCCCCTTGACGTTGGATTACGGCATGTAATCCGTAGGCATAACCCTTATGCCAATTATATTACCAACCTCGGGGGTCTGTGCGGAATCAGCTACCGGGCCGTTCCAGGCGCAGCGCTTCGGGGGTTTCCGGCAACCGTTCGACCACGCGCAGCCGCTCCGGCGCCTGGCTGTCGCGCCAGGCCTTGAAGCGGCCCAGCTCATCAGCCACGGTCTTGAGCACCCAGCCCAGCACGGCGATGTCATCGAGCAGGCCGACACCCAGCAGCCAGTCGGGGATGGCATCCAGTGGGCTGACGAAGTAGAGCAGCCCGGCGACGATGGTCACCAGTGCCTTGGGGCTGACAGCGCGGTACTCGCCACGCCACCAGGCCAGGCAAAGCGCCTGCATCAGGCGCAGGTCCTCGCGCAGCTGGCCCAGCCTCGGCCCTTTGCGCGCCACTGCGAACAGCAATGCCGGCAGCCTGCCGCGGCTGAGCAAGCGTTCGGCAAGGGGCAGGAAGCGGGTGAAATTCCAAGGTGCGCTCATGGGGCCTCCAGGGGAGCCGGAGGTTATCCACATTTATTGTGGATAACCTTGTGAACAGGGCGGCATTGATGCCGCGTGGTGCCCACCGGGCAAGGGCCGGGTACGAATCGGGCGTTTTTTACACAACCGTTTCAAGCGCGCAAACGTTTTGCGACAAAGGCACCTGTATTCAGGCCGGACACTGCTTGCGACAGTGAATGACGCCAACGGTTCGCGTCAAGCGCTGCTGAAAACGACGACGCCCCGTCGAAACGGGGCGTCTTCATGCAACACGACGGCTGTTACTTGGCCGGTGCTTCGCCGGCCTTGGCCGGGTCTTTGATAGCCAGCAGTTCCAGGTCGAACACCAGGACCGAATTGGCCGGAATCAGCGGGCTCGGGCTCTGGGCGCCGTAGGCCAGTTCGGCCGGGATGTACAGCTTGTACTTCTCGCCGACATGCATCAGTTGCAGGCCTTCGACCCAACCCGGGATCACGCCGCTGACCGGCAGGTCGATCGGGCTGCCGCGCTCGACGGAGCTGTCGAATACCTTGCCGTCGGTCAGCTTGCCCTCGTAGTGGACGGTGACGACGTCGGTCGGCTTGGGTTGCGGGCCATCGGCCTTCTTCACCACTTCATACTGCAGGCCCGAGGCGGTGGTGATCACGCCAGGTTTCTTGCCGTTCTCCTCGAGGAACTTCTTGCCGGCGGCGGCTGCTTCCTCGCTGGCCTTGGTCAGGCGCTCTTCGGCGCGCTTCTGCAAGGCAGTGAAGGCTTCGACCAGCTCTTCGTCCTTGATGCGCTGTTCCTTCTTGCCAACAGCGTCCTCGATGCCTTGGGCGACGGCCTTCGAGTCGAGGTCGTCCATGCCTTCCTGGGCCAGGCTCTTGCCCATGTTCAGGCCGATACCGTAGGAGGCCTTCTGTGCTGGGGTCTTCAGCTCGACGCTGCTGGTCTGGGCGTCGCAACCGGCGAGGACCAGGCCTACCAGGGCAACCGCGGCCGCCAAACGATGCTGTTTCATGTAATTTCCTTGTTCATGCGCCATGAGGGCAATCAGGGTAAAGCCGCGAGCTTAGCAGGCGGCCGCGACCAATGGCTACCGGCATAAGAGCGGGTTGGGGGCTGGAAGTTCCTGGGTGAGCCCCTGCAGGAACTGACTCAGGCGATCCCGACCTGATTGCGCCCACTGTTCTTGGCCAGGTACAGCCCCTTGTCCGCCGCCGAGATCAGCTGCCGGCAATGGCTGCCGACACTCGGGGTCAGGGTCGCCAGGCCGATGCTCACGGTCAGGTGCGACGCAGCCTCGGGCACGGTATGGGCGATCTTCAGGCCCATGATGGTCTGGCGCAGTTTTTCGGCCACCAGGCGCGCGCCACCGGGCGAGGTGTTGGGCAGCACCAGGGCGAATTCCTCGCCGCCATAACGCGCCGGCAGGTCGGTAGGACGCGAGCAGCAGCCACGAATGGCCTCGGCCACCTTGCGCAAGGCCTCGTCGCCGGCCAGGTGGCCGAAACTGTCGTTGAACGCCTTGAAATAGTCGACGTCGATCATCAGCAGCGACAACTGCTGCTGCTCGCGAATCGCCCGGCGCCATTCCAGCTCCAGGTACTCGTCGAAGTGACGGCGGTTGGACAACCCGGTCAGGCCGTCCGAGTTCATCAGCCGCTGCAGCATCAGGTTGGTGTCGAGCAACTGCTGCTGGCTCACGCGCAGCGCGCGGTAGGCCTCGTCGCGCTGCAACAGGGTGAGGTAGGAGCGCGAGTGGTAGCGGATACGCGCCACCAGCTCGATGGTGTCCGGCAACTTGACCAGGTAGTCGTTGGCCCCGGCGGCGAAGGCCGCACTTTTGACCAGCGGGTCCTCCTTGGTCGACAGGACGATGATCGGAATGTCCTGGGTGGTCGGATTGTTGCGGTACTCGCGCACCAGGGTCAGGCCATCGAGGCCCGGCATGATCAGGTCCTGGAGGATGACCGTGGGCTTGATGCGCATGGCCTGGGCCACCGCCTGGTGCGGGTCGGCGCAGAAGTGGAAGTCGATGTTCTCTTCATGGGCGAGGCCACGGCGCACCGCTTCGCCGATCATGGCCTGATCGTCGACCAGCAGGACCATCGCCGCACTTTCGTTGATGGTCGTGAAACCTTCGATCGGTAGATCATTCATGCGTAATCACCCGTCTACTGCCGGCCACGCGGCACGACTCAATACATATCGTCATTTCGGAAAGATTTCCATCAGTCGTCCGGCGATTCGCTCCAGCGGACGTATTTCCACCGCCGCGTCGATCGCCGCGGCGGCCTTGGGCATGCCATACACCGCGCTGCTCTGCTGGTCCTGAGCGATGGTCAGGAAACCCTGCTGGCGCATCAGTTTCAGACCTTGGGCGCCGTCGCGCCCCATGCCGGTGAGCAGCACGCCCACCGCATCGCCGGACCAGCAACGCGCCACGCTCTCGAAGAACACATCGATCGAGGGCCGGTAGATTTCGTTGACGGGGTCGGCAGTGTAGGCCAGCTCGCCATTCTTAAGGAGGCGAATATGGTGGTTGGTGCCGGCCAGCAGCACCTGCCCCGGCTGCGGCGATTCACCCTCGCGGGCCAGGCGCACCGGCAGGCCAGAGGCGCTGCTGAGCCACTCGGCCATGCCGGCGGCGAATACCTGGTCAACATGCTGGACCAGCACGATGGCCGCCGGAAAACTGCGCGGCAGCCCCTTGAGCAGTACCTCCAGGGCAGCCGGCCCACCCGCGGACGAGCCGATGGCCACCAGCGCGCGACGCTGCGAGGCCTCGCGCAGCGGCACGGCCACGGCCCGAGCGGTGCTGGGCCGCTGCTGGCCGATCAGCCAGCCGATATTGAGGATCTTGCGCAGCAGTGGCGCGGCTGCCTCGCGTGCATCGCCCGCGCCCAATGCCGGGGTGTCGACCACATCCAGGGCGCCATGGCCCATGGCCTCGAACACCCGGTGCACATTCTGCTTGCGATCCACGGTGACAATGACGATGGCGCAGGGGGTTTCGGCCATGATTCGCCGGGTCGCTTCCACGCCGTCCATGACCGGCATGATCAGGTCCATGAGGATCAGGTCCGGCGTCTGCTCGGCGCACAGGCGCACCGCCTCGGCGCCATTGCCGGCGACCCAGATCACCTGGTGCGCAGGCTCGAATGCCAACGCCCGGCGCAGGGCCTCGACGGCCATGGGCATGTCGTTGACAATGGCGATTCTCATCCCTGGGCACCTCCGATCAGCTCCTCGACCGCATCCAGCAACGCATCGTCATGGAAGCTGGCCTTGGCCAAATAATAGTCGGCACCGGCATCCAGTCCACGACGCCGGTCTTCTTCGCGATCCTTGTAGGACACCACCATCACCGGCAGCGATTGCAGGCGGTTGTCGCGCCGCACCAGGGTGACCAGCTCGATCCCGTCCATGCGCGGCATGTCGATGTCGGTGATCAACAGGTCGAAATCATCGCTGCGCAGCGCGTTCCAGCCGTCCATGCCATCCACGGCCACCGCCACTTCGTAGCCGCGGTGGCCCAGCAGCTTGCGTTGCAGCTCGCGCACGGTGAGCGAGTCGTCGACCACCAGGATGCGCTTGCGCACCGCACCCTTGGCGCCCCGCCCACCGCGCTCGATACGCTCCAGGCGGCCGGTGCTGAGCAGCTTGTCCACCGAGCGCAGCAAGTCCTCGACATCGACGATGAGCACCACCGAACCGTCGTCGAGCAAGGCCCCGGCGGAGATGTCCTGGACTTTGCCCAGGCGGGGATCCAGCGGCATCACCACCAGCACCCGCTCGCCGATCAGCCGCTCGACGGCCACCCCATAGAGCTGCTCGCGCTCGCGGATCACCACCACCCGCAGGCTCTGTTCGTCGCCCTGGGCCGCCGGCCGGTTGAGAAGCTGGCTGGCGGCCACCAGGCCGATGTGTCGCCCTTCGTGCCAGAAGTGCTGCCGCCCTTCGATCTGCACGATGGCCTCGGCCGCCACGTCGACGGTGCGCTCGATATGCGCCAGCGGAAAGGCGTAGGCCTCGCCGCCCACCTCGACGACCAGGCTGCGAACCACCGACAAGGTCAACGGCACTTCCACATGGAAGCAACATCCCTGGCCGGCCACCTGAGTCAACTCGATGGAGCCGCGCAGCTCACGGACCATGTGCTGCACCGCATCCAGGCCGACACCGCGCCCGGACACTTCGGTGACCGTGTCGCGCAGGCTGAACCCCGGCAGGAACAGGAATGTCAGCAGCTCGGCCTCGCTCATCTGCGCCACCGTCTCGGCCGGTGACAATGCGCGCTCGAAGATACTCTCGCGCAAGCGCTGCAGATCGATGCCGGCACCGTCGTCAGACAGTTCGAGGATCAGCAGCCCGGCCTGGTGCGAGGCGCGCAGGCGCACGGTGCCCTCGCTCGGTTTGCCGGCCAGCAAGCGCTGCTCGGGCAGTTCGATGCCATGATCGACCGCGTTGCGCAGCAGGTGCGTCAGCGGTGCCTCGAGCTTTTCCAGCACGTCACGGTCGACCTGGGTCTTCTCGCCCTCGATCAACAGGCGCACCGGCTTGTCCAGTGAGCGCCCGAGGTCGCGGACCATCCGGCTCTGGCCGGTGAGCACATCGGCGAACGGACGCATGCGACAGGCCAGCGCCGTGTCGTACAGCAGTTGCGCGCGCTGGCTGGCCTGCCAACCGAATTCGTCGAGATCGGCCGCCTGCTGCAAGAGGATCTGCTGGGTTTCAGCCAGCAACTGCTGGGTCTGGGCCAGCGCTTCCAGCACCTCCGGCCCCTGCCCGCTCTCTTCCAGCTGGGCCTTCAGGCCATCGAGGCCGCGCATGCCCTGGCCATGCATGCGCTTCAGGCGCTGCAAGGTGGCCAGGTAGGGTTTCAGCCGCTGGGTCTCGACCAGCGACTTGCTCGACAGGTCCAGCAGGCTGTTCAGACGGTCGGCGGTCACCCGCAATACCCGCTCTCCCCCCTCGCCACCGCGCTTGCCGGCCTTGCGGGCAGGCACGGGCTCAGCTTCCGGTTCAGGCTCCGTGGGGGCCTGGAGCGTTGGCTCGGGTTCTGGCCGCGCTGGCATGGCAGCGGGCGGCGCGCTTGGAACGCCAGCCTGCGCGATCACCGACACGGGAGCCGAAGGGTCGAGCAGTGTTGTCATCTGTGCCAGGAACACCGCCACGGCGGCTTCGCCGCCCTGATCTCCAGGGGTCGCGATACGCATCAACAGGTCGGTACCTTGCAACAAGGCGTCGATATGCTCCGGGCGCAGCAGCAGGCGGCCCTCCTGAGCGGCCACCAGACAGTCTTCCATGACGTGGGCGACGCTGACCCCGGCATCGATGCCGACAATGCGCGCCGCCCCCTTGAGCGAGTGCGCCGCACGCATGCAGGCCTCGAGTTGATCGGGTTGCGCAGGGTTGCGCTCCAGCGCCATCAAGCCGGCGCTGAGCACCTGGGTCTGGGCCTCGGCCTCCAGGCTGAACAGCTCGAGCAGCGACGCATCGCGCATTTGCTCCGGGGTCATGACAGGCTCCGCTTCACGGCTGACATCAGGTGTTGTTCATCCAGCACTCGCACGCTGCGCCCTCGCCACTGCAACACGGCAGCGGTGAAATGCGCCGCATCGCGGCCGTTGTCCTGGCCCGCAAGGTCAAGACGATGGATGCCGTCGATCTCGTCCACCGGCACCACCACCGGCCCGCCCTCGGCCGCCAGGATCAGCATGCGCGGCATGCTCCGCCCGGTGCGCTCCGCGCCCGCTTGCGTCGGCACGCCCAGCAGGTCGGCGAGCGACAGGCAAGGCACCAGCGCACCGCGCACATTGGCGACGCCCTGCAGCACACGCGAGCGCTGGTGCGGCAACGAGTGCACCGGCTGCGCCGGGGCGATCTCGGCCAGGCAGGCGGTGGCCAGGGCCAGCCACTCCTCGCCCAGGCGGAACAGCAGCATCGAGCGGCCGACCGCGCATTCCTCCACGATGGCCGTTTCGACCTGCTCGTCCTGGACCAGCGCATAGCGGTCCAGCAGGCGCGTGGCCGCGTCGGCATACACCTCGCAATTGCGGCAGTGCACATGCCGCTCCAGCAACGGGCACTGCTTGTCGCCATGCACGCCGATGCGGTTCCAGCAATCATCGATGGGCTGGTCGTCATTGGCGATCAGTTGCATATGGTATCCGCCGCTCATCGTTCAGACTCCCTGCCAGCTCGGGCGGCACGCTCCTGCAGGCGCCGGGCACCGGCATCGTCCCCCTGCGCGGCCAGCAGCATGGCCAGGTGCATCAGTGCCTCAGGGTGCTGCGGCTCGAGGTAGAGCGCCTTGCGATAATGGGTGATGGCCTGCGCGGCATCGCCTTCGGTGTCACTGAGCAACCCCAGCCAGTAATAGACCTGCGCCTTGGGGGCGAACTGGCGCAGATAGCGTTCGCAGTCCGCCCTGGCCTGCTGGTTTTCACCGGCATTGGCCTGCCGGGCAATGAGGGCCAGCAACTGCGCTTCGCCCTGCGCCGGGACCGGCGCCGCTGGCACGGCGCTCGACCTGGCGGCTCGGGGCGGCAGTGCCACGAGACGCGGCGGCGGCGGCGCGACCGGCTGGCGCGCAACCGGCAACGGCTTGGCAACAGGCGGTGGGGCATCATCCTGGCGCACATAGGCGAATGACTGGGCAATCCCCAGCGGGCGCATGCCCAGGCGCGCCAGCAGGCTGCCCTCGGCGGGGCCGATGAACAGCACGCCCTGGGCGTGGATCAGGCGCTTGAGTACCTCGAACACCCGCTGCTGGGTCGGAACATCGAAGTAGATCAGCAAGTTGCGGCAGAACACAAAATCGTACAACCCTTCACGCGCCTTGAGCGCCGGGTCGAGCACGTTGCCCGCCTGCAGGCTGACTTGCTGGCGCACCCGCTCATCCAGGCGATGGGTATCGCCGCTTGGGCTGAAGTGCCGCTCGCGAAAGGCCAGCTCGCTGCCGCGGAAGGAGTTGCGCCCGTAAAGCGCCTGCTCGCCCTTGGCCACCGAACTGGGGCTGATATCAATGCCATCGACGCGGAAAGCGCCCGGGCTCAGGCCACCGTCGAGCAAGGCCATGGCGATCGAGTAGGGCTCCTCGCCCGTCGAGCACGGCAGGCTGAGGATACGCAAGGGCCGTGCGCCGGCAAGTTCTGCCGCACGCTTGTGCGCCAGCCCCGCCAGCGCGGTGAAGGATTCGGGGTAACGGAAGAACCAGGTCTCCGGAACGATGACCGCCTCGATCAAGGCCTGCTGCTCATCGCTGGACTGCTGCAAACGCAGCCAATAGTCGTCGAGATCCGCAGCCTGCACGAGCGTGCAGCGCTGGCGCAGTGCGCGCTCGACCATCGCTGCGCCGACCGACTCCACGTCCAGCCCGATACGTTCCTGCAGGAAACGGAAGAAACGTTGCTCGCTCATGCTGGCTCCTGCCCGGGCTCGACGGGGTACAGCAGCTCACGCACCGTGTCCGACAACAGGTCATTCACCTGGATGCGCTGCAACAAACCGCGGGCGTCCTGGCGCACCGGCCCGAGATAGCGCGCGTCGGCATTGTCCAGGCCGTATGGCTGGAATTCCTCGGGGGCACAGCGCAGCGTATCGGTGGCCTGCTCCAGGACAAGCCCCAGTTGCAGGTCAGGACGGCGCGGGTCAGCGCGATAGTGCACCAGGACCATCCGCGTACTGCTGCGCGACTGTGCCGGCATGCCGAAGCTCAGCGCCGACAGGTCGATCACCGGTACCAACGCACCACGGTGGGCGAGCACGCCGGCCACCCAGCCCGGCGCCTGGGCGATGGGTTTGAGGGTACGGCACGGCAGCACTTCGATCACCTCACGCACGTCCAGGGCGAAGCGCTGGTCGGCGATGCGAAATTGCAGGTACAGCACGCCCTTGCCGGCTGATTCGCGATCCTCGCGAGGGGACGGTTCGTTCATCGTCGTCAGACTTTGAACCGCGAAACACCGCCACGCAGCCCGGCGGCTACCTGGCTCAGTTCGTCGATAGCGAAGCTGGCCTGGCGCAGCGATTCCACGGTCTGGGTACTGGCATCGCTGAGCTGGGCCAGTGCCTGGTTGATCTGCTCGGCGCCGGTGGCCTGGGCCTGCATGCCCTCGTTGACCATCAGCACCCGCGGCGCCAGCGCCTGTACCTGATGGATGATCTGGCTGAGCTGCTCGCCCACTTGCTGCACCTCGAACATGCCGCGGCGCACTTCCTCGGAGAACTTGTCCATGCCCATCACCCCGGCCGACACCGCCGACTGGATCTCGCGCACCATCTGCTCGATGTCATAGGTGGCCACGGCGGTCTGGTCGGCCAGCCGGCGTACTTCGGTGGCGACCACGGCGAAACCGCGACCGTACTCACCGGCCTTCTCTGCCTCGATGGCGGCGTTGAGCGACAGCAGGTTGGTCTGGTCGGCAACCTTGACGATGGTCACCACCATCTGCGTGATATTGCTGGCCTTCTCGTTGAGGATCGCCAGCTTGGCGTTGACCAGGTCGGCGGCGCCCATCACCTGGTGCATGGTCTCCTCCATGCGCGCCAGGCCCTGCTGGCCGGCACCGGCAAGGCTCGAGGCCTGGTCGGCCGACGAAGTGACTTCGGTCATGGTGCGCACCAGGTCCCGCGAGGTCGCGGCGATTTCCCGCGAGGTGGCGCCGATCTCGGTGGTGGTGGCGGCTGTCTCGGTGGCGGTGGCCTGCTGCTGCTTGGAGGTGGCGGCGATCTCGGTGACCGAGGTGGTCACCTGCACCGACGAGCGCTGGGCTTGCGACACCAGGTTGGCCAGGGATTCGGCCATTTCGTTGAAGCCACCCTCGATCGCGCCGAACTCATCCTTGCGGTCCAGGCTCAGGCGCATGCTCAGGTCTCCCGAACGCAGGCCGTCGAGGGCATGCACGATGCGTTGCATGGGGGCGGTGATCGCGCGCATCAGCAGCAGGCCGCAAACGCCGGCGGCGACGATTGCCAGCAGCAGCGAGACGATCATGCTGCCTTTGGCGGTGGCCACGGCGCTGACGATTTCATTGGTGGCGTTGTCGGCCGACTCCCGGTTGCGCTCGATCACTTCGTTCAGATGCAGGCGCCCTTCTCTCCAGGCGGGCGTCAGCACCTCGGCGATCAAGCGCTGGGCTTCGGCGTAGTTCTTCTGGCGATAGGTTTCCAGGACCTGATCGACGATCTTGACGTAAGCCTCTTCCTGGCGCGTGAAATCGTCGAACGCGGCCTGGTCGGCCGGGTCGCGGATAGTGCCCTGGTAGCTGGCCATATGCTGCTTCAGACGGTCGTCGAAACTCTTGAACAACTCGGCATCGGTCGTGGTGAACTCGCGGTGGTTCGACAGGCCGACCAGTTGCTGGCTGGTCACGTAGCTGTCGACCCAGGCGCTGCGGATCATCGAGCTGTAGTAGAGCCCGGGAATGCTGTCGGACCCTACCGCCTCCTCGCTGGACTCGATCGCCACCAGCCGCGAGTAGGCGGCCACGATCATCAGCAGCATGATGGCGATGATCACGGCGAAACTTGCCAGGATCCGTTGGCGCAAGGTCCAGTTCTTCACATTCAGCCCTCAGGAATTCGATACGAGCGGGAAAAATCGCCGAAGTATAGCCCAGGCTTCCTACGTATTTGCGGCTGAATGCTGCTGTATTCAGGCCTCCGTGCCCATTGATATGGCCAATTGCAGGCTCATTGATCCGCGGCAAGCCTGACCTGGTTCTCCAGCTCCAGGCGCAAGGCAGGGTCCAGACGCAGCTGGCGCGCCAGTTCGTCGAGGTAGGCGCGCTCCATGAAATTCTCCTGGTCGACCATCATCACGCTGGCCAGGTACATCTCGGCGGCCATTTCCGGCGTCTGCGCGGCGCGGGCCACTTCGGCCGGATCCAGCGGCTTGTTCAGTTCGGCGTGCAGCCAGTGCTGCAACTCGCGGTCGCTGTCCAGGCGAGTGAACTCGCCTTCGATCAGGGCCCGCTCACGGTCATCGATATGGCCGTCGGACTTGGCTGCCGCCACCAGCGCCCGCAGCACTGCCTGGCTGTGTTGCTCGACCTGGGCCGGCGGCAGGCGATCCAGCGTCTGCGGCTGCTGATCGCCGGCGCCCTGGCGTGCCTGCCAGTTGCCATAGGCCTTGTAGGCCAGCACCCCGAGCGCGGCCAGGCCGCCGTAGGTCAGGGCCTTGCCGCCGTACTTGCGGGCCTTCTTGTTGCCCAGCAGCAAGCCCATGGCCCCCGCTGCCAACGCGCCACCGCCCGCACCGGACAACAGGCTGCCAAGGTTCCCCGAACCTTTGTCGCTGACGCCCTTGCCCTGCTGGTTCTGCAGCAGGGATTGACCGGTTTTCAAAAGCTGATCGAGCAGACCACGCGTGTTCATCTGACAGGCCTCGCAAACATTCACGGTTGAGAAGGCCCCAGAGTAGGCCGACAAGCTGAAGCCTCGCTTAACGCATTTGCATCCGAATGTTGCCCTCCTCGGTTTGTTGCCACGGCCAGTCGCTTCTAATCTGTAGCGTCACTGCGGCACAGTGCGCTCGAGTACCACAAGGAGAACCGCTCCATGCAAACCCGAATGCTGATCAACGGTCACCTGGTGAACGGCGAAGGCCCGGCCTGGACCGTGCTCGACCCGGCCAAGGGCAGTGCCCTGGCACAGATCAACGAGGCCACCGAGGCCCAGGTCGACATCGCCGTGCGCGCCGCCGACCAAGCCTTCGAGCACTGGTCGCAGAGCACGCCGAAGGAGCGCGCCAGCGCATTGCTGGCCATTGCCGAGGTCATCGAACGACACGCCGAGGAACTGGCCCGGCTGGAATCGGACAACTGCGGCAAGCCCTATGCCGCGGCGCTCGGCGACGAGATCCCGGCCATCGCCGATGTGTTCCGCTACTTCGCCGGTGCCGCACGCTGCCTGGGTGGCCTGGCGGCGGGCGAGTACCTGCCCGGGCACACGTCGATGATCCGCCGCGACCCGCTGGGCGTGGTCGCCTCCATCGCGCCTTGGAACTACCCGCTGATGATGCTGGCCTGGAAGATTGCCCCCGCGTTGGCCGCCGGCAACACCGTGGTCATCAAGCCATCGGAGCTCACCCCGCTGACCGCCCTGCGTCTTGGTGAGCTGGTCCGTGAGCTGCTGCCGGCCGGCGTGCTCAATATCCTTTTCGGCCGTGGCCAGACCGTCGGCAACCCATTGGTCACCCATGCCAAGGTGCGCATGGTGTCGCTGACCGGCTCCATCCCCACCGGCGCGCACATCATTGGCGCCACCGCCGACAGCGTGAAGCGCATGCACATGGAATTGGGCGGCAAGGCACCGGTGCTGGTGTTCGACGACGCTGACCTCGACGCTGCCATCGATGGCATCCGCACCTTCGGCTTCTACAACGCCGGGCAGGACTGCACCGCCGCCTGCCGGCTGTACGTGCAGGACGGCATCTACGAACGCTTCGTCGAACGCTTGGGCGCGGCGGTGGCGAGCATCAAGCCAGGCCCACAGCAGGCGGCCGACACCGAACTCGGCCCGTTGATCAGCGCCCAGCATCGCGACAAGGTCGCCGGCCTGGTGAACCGCGCCATCGCCCAGCCGCACATCCGCCTGGTCACCGGTGGCAAGGCACTGCCCGGTGATGGCTTCTTCTTCGCCCCGACCGTGCTGGCCGATGCGCTGCAGGACGATGAAATCGTCCGCCACGAGGTGTTCGGCCCGGTGGTGTCGGTCACCCGCTTCAGCGACGAAGCCCAGGCGCTGGAGTGGGCCAACGACTCGGAGTATGGCCTGGCCTCGTCGGTGTGGACCCGTGACAGCGGACGCGCCCACCGCCTCGCCGCACGGCTGCAATATGGCTGCACTTGGGTCAACACGCATTTCATGCTGGTCAGCGAGATGCCGCACGGCGGGCAGAAGCATTCCGGCTATGGCAAGGACATGTCGATGTACGGGCTGGAGGACTACACCTGTGTGCGCCATGTGATGTTCAAGCACTGATGCATGACTAGCCGGTGGGGGCAAAACACCCACCGGCTTTTTTCCTGCAAAGCAACGCGATTTTTCCTGCCTATCGCCTGAACTACACCCTACCGCCGATCTATTGAGTTCAATGGCGCTGGTATCACAGACTGATACCATGAATAATCGTCAACGTGCGTTACTCGAACTTGTCTTCAACAAGCCCGTTCCCCGAACGCTGGACTGGTCGCGCCTGGAGTCCCTGCTGGTCTCGCTCGGTGCCCGGGTTATCTAGTGTTGTGTTTTGCAAATACGACCAATAACTCGTGAGCGATTTTTGCGCTCAGGCAAGGCGTCGCGACGAGTCGTAGCCCAGCTACGGCGAGGAGCGACAACGCTGCATGAGCGCAAAAAGCGCCGCGAGTTATGGTCGTTATTTGTGAAACACCACACTAGCGTCGAGGCTCGCGTGTGCGCTTCGAACTCAACGGTGAGGTTGCGACCTTTCATCGCCCTCACCCCGACCGGCACGCCAAACCCTATCAGGTGCGCGATGCCCGCCAGTTCCTGGAGCAGGCAGGAGTTACACCATGAATGTGATGAATTACCGCGGCTACTCGGCGCGCATCGAATACAGCGACGAAGACCAGTTGCTGATCGGCCATGTCGCCGGGATCCGCGACGTGATCGGCTTCCATGGCGAGTCGATCAGTGAATTGCGCCAGGCGTTCGAGGAAGCTGTCGACGACTACCTCGAAACCTGTCGGCGCCTGGGGCGTGAACCGCAGAAAACTTACTCCGGCAAACTCAGCCTGCGCCTGGAGCCTGCTCTCCACGCCAGCGTGGCGGCCAAGGCCGAGCTGGCGCAGAAGAGCATCAACCAGTGGGTCAGCGACATCCTCAGCCAGGCCGCCTGCAGCTGAGTCAGTCGCGCAGGTCCGATTCGTGGATCGGGTTGGCCCGGCTTGTCGCGCGTTGGTATTGCGCCGGCCAGGTCGCCTTGTTGCCGCCCAGGTCGTCGTCGGCGTGCAATGGCCAGTAAGGGTCGCGCAACAGTTCGCGGGCCAGGAAGATCACATCGGCCTGGCCGGTGCGCAGGATATGCTCGGCCTGGGCCGGCTCGGTGATCATGCCGACGGTGCCGGTGGCGATCTCCGACTCCTTGCGCACCCGCTCGGCGAAACGGGTCTGGTAGCCGGGGCCAGTGGGGATTTCTGCATTGACCGAGGTCCCTCCCGACGACACGTCGATCAGGTCGACGCCCAAGGCGCGTAGCCGGCGGGCCAGTTCCACGGTCTCGTCCGGGTTCCAGCCATCCTCGACCCAGTCGGTGGCCGACACCCGCACCAACAGCGGCAGCTCCTGTGGCCAGGCCTGGCGCACCGCCTCGGCGACTTGCAGGGTCAGGCGGATACGGTTTTCAAAGCAGCTGCCGTACTCGTCGCGGCGCTGGTTGCTCAGCGGCGAGAGGAACTGGTGCAGCAGGTAGCCGTGGGCAGCGTGGATCTCGACGACCTTGAAGCAGGCCTTCAACGCCCGCTCGGTGGCGGCGACGAACGCGCTGACGACCTGCTGGATCTCGTCCTTGCTCAGTTCATGGGGGACGGTGTGCTCGGGGTCGAAGGCAATCCTGGAGGGTCCTACCGGCTGCCAGCCGCCGTCTTCAAGCTTGACGCTGCCGTGCTTGCCCAGCCACGGCCTGTGGGTGCTGGCCTTGCGTCCGGCGTGGGCCAGCTGGATGCCGGGGACGGCGCCCTGGGCGGTGATGAAGCGGGTGATGCGCTGCAGCGCGGGGATCTGCTCGTCGTTCCACAGGCCGAGGTCTTCTGCAGTGATGCGCCCATCGGCGGTGACCGCGACCGCTTCACTGATCACCAGGCCGGCGCCACCGACAGCGCGGCTGCCCAGGTGCACCAGGTGCCAGTCATTGGCCAGGCCGTCGACGGCGGAGTACTGGCACATGGGGGAAACGGCGATACGGTTGGGCAGGGTCAGCTGACGCAGGGTGTAGGGTTCGAGCAGCAGGCTCATGGCGCACCTCCCAGGGACTCCAATGGTTGCCGGGCCGGCATTTGTAGTGGGGCGTGGGCCGGTACCGGTAGGTTTCAGCCTAGACCATGGCTCCGAGGGGCGTTTGCCCATCGCCCTGCGCCGCTCGTTCCTCCTCGCGCAAGGTCAGCACCTCGACGCCACTCTGCGTCACCGCCACGGTGTGCTCCCATTGCGCCGACAGGCTCCGGTCACGGGTAATTACCGTCCAGCCATCGCGCAAACCGCGGGTCCCGCGCCCACCCTGGTTGATCATCGGCTCGATGGTGAACACCATCCCTGGTTGCAGCTTCATGCCCGTGCCACGCTGGCCGTAGTGCAGCACCTCCGGCGCCTCGTGCATCTGCGTGCCGATGCCGTGCCCGCAATACTCGCGCACCACGCTGTAGCCGGCGGCCTCGGCGTGGGCCTGGATGGCGTGGCCGATATCACCGAGGGTCGCGCCGGGGCGCACCTGCTCGATGCCCTTCCACAGCGCGGCATAGGTGGTGTCCACCAGCCGCCGGGCCTCTTCGCCGATCTGGCCGATGCTGTACATCTTCGACGAATCGGCGATATAGCCGCCCTGCTCCAGGGTGATGTCGACGTTGACTATCGAACCCTCCTTCAGCACCTCGTCGGCCTTGGGCATGCCATGGCAGACCACATGGTCCACCGAGGTGTTCAGGGCAAAGGGAAAACCATACTGGCCCTTGCTCGCCGGCCGCGCCTTGAGGGTCTGGACGATGAAGGCCTCGGCGCGGTCGTTGATCTGCATGGTAGTCACGCCGGGGCGGATGAAACCGTCGAGGTCGGCGAACACCCGGGCCAGCATCTGGCCGGCACGGCGCATCAATTCGAGCTGGGCGGCGTCCTTGAGGATGACCTTGCTCATTGCAGCAGCTCCTTGAGATTGGCCTGCTCCTGGCGCAGCAACTGGCGCAGCAGTTCCTGGTAGGTGGCCTGCGGGTGCAACTCGGCCAGCATGCCGATGCGGATCCAGTGCTCGGCCTGGGCGTTGATCGAGCGCGACAGCGCGGCGCTGGCCACGCGCAGGTCTTCGTGGAGGTCGTCGGCGATCTTGACGATGCCCATGTGCGATTACCTATATATGAAACGTATGCGAATCATATATCCATAAGCCAGCTGGCGCCATTCGCTGGTGCACCGTTCCCCATATCGGTGCGCGCGCCCCTCCCGGGCGAGCCCACTCACACCGCAGAGACGCGCCCCGCCGTGATATGGCCCGGGATTTGCTGCCGGCAAGGCATCGAGGCCATCAACGCCGATGGTCCTCCCTCCACGACGAAGGCGCCGTGTTGCCCCGCTTGCCACTTGCAGGCCGGGCAGCCGGCGCCTTTGTCGTTTCGTCAGCAGGAGATCGTGATGAGCGGCAGTGAAGTGCGCAGTGTTTGCCCGTATTGCGGAGTCGGGTGCGGCATCGTCATGCACGTGAGCGAAGGCAAGATCGTCAAAGTCAGCGGCGACAAGCAGCACCCCAGCAACTTCGGGCGCCTGTGCACCAAGGGGCTGACTGCCCATGTGCCGCTGGAGGCCGGGCGCATGGCTCACGCGTTCGTCCGTGACCAGCGCAACCAGCAGCCAGCCCGTCGCCCGCTGCAGACCGCCATCGCCGAGACGGCCGGGCGCCTGCGCACGATCATCGATACCCACGGCGCCGACGCCGTGGCTTTCTATGTCTCCGGGCAAATGTCGCTGGAGGCCCAGTACCTGGCCAACAAACTGGCCAAGGGCTTCATCCGCACCCGCCATATCGAGTCCAACTCACGCCTGTGCATGGCCAGTGCCGGCAGCGGCTACAAGCAATCGCTGGGCGCCGACGGCCCGCCCGGCAGCTATCAGGATTTCGAGCACGCCGAAGTGTTCCTGGTGATCGGCGCGAACATGGCCGACTGCCACCCGATCCTGTTCCTGCGCCTGCTCGACCGGCTCAAGGCCGGTGCCAGGCTGATCGTCGTCGACCCCCGGCGCAGCGCCACCGCCGACAAGGCCGACCTGTTCCTGCAACTGCGCCCGGGTACCGATCTGGCCCTGCTCAATGGCCTGCTGCACCTGCTGCATGCCAATGGCCACACCGACGCGGACTTCATCGCCCGCCACACCGAAGGCTGGGAGGCACTGCCGGCGTTTCTCGCGGACTACCCCCCCGAACGCGTCGCGGCCATCACCGGACTGGCCGAGGCCGACATCCGCGAAGCCGCCCGCCTGATCGGCGAGGCGGGCGAATGGATGAGCTGCTGGACCATGGGCCTGAACCAGAGCATCCACGGCACCTGGCATAGCAATGCCCTGTGCAACCTGCACCTGGCCACCGGCGCCATCTGCCGCCCCGGCAGCGGGCCGTTCTCGCTGACCGGCCAACCCAATGCCATGGGCGGCCGCGAGATGGGTTACATGGGGCCGGGCCTGCCGGGCCAGCGTTCGGCGCAGGTGGCAGCCGACCGCGCCTTCGTCGAAGCGCAATGGCAACTGCTCCCCGGCACCCTGCGCAGTGAAGGGGGCGAAGGCACCGTGGCACTGTTCGAGCAGCTCAAGCATGGCGAGGTGAAAGCCTGCTGGATCATCTGCAGCAACCCGGTGGCCAGCGTCGCCAACCGCCAGCAGGTGATCGACGGCCTGCGCCAGGCACAGCTGGTGATCAGCCAGGACGCCTTCCTCGACACCGAGACCAACCGCTACGCCGACATCCTGCTGCCGGCATCACTGTGGGCCGAGGGCGAAGGGGTGATGATCAACAGCGAGCGCAACCTGACCTTGATGCCCCGCGCCGTCGAGGCGCCCGGCGAAAGCCTCGAGGACTGGCGCCTGATCGCGCGCATCGCCTGTGCCCTGGGTTATGCGCACGCCTTCGACTACCCCGACGCCGAAGCGGTGTTCGATGAGATCCGCCGCTTCCACAACCCGGACACCGGCTACGACCTGCGCGGCATCGACTATGCCGGCCTGCGCCAGGGCCCGCGGCAGTGGCCAAGCGCGCCGGGGCGCAAGGACGCTCGCAGCCCCCTGCGCTATGTCGCGCCAGACGACCCACAGACGCCGGTGTTTCCGACGCCCACCGGCAAGGCCCGGTTCTTCGCCCGCCCCTGGCTGCCGCCGGCGGAGCTGCCCGACGATGCCTTCCCCTTCGTGCTCAACACCGGCCGCGTGCAGCACCAGTGGCACACGCTGACCAAGACTGGCCAGGTACCCAGCCTCAACAAGCTGGAGCCCGGCCCCTTTGTCGAGATCCACCCCGACGACGCCCGGCGCCTGGGTATCGCGGACAAGGACCAGGTGGCGATCCGCTCGCGCCGCGGCCAGGCCGTGCTGCCGGCGCGACTCAGCGAGCGGGTGCTGTCGGGCAACTGTTTCGCCCCGTTTCACTGGAACGATCTGTACGGCGAGCAACTGGCAATCAACGCGGTGACCTGCGACGCGGTGGACCCGACTTCGCTGCAGCCGGCCCTCAAGCACTGTGCCGTGGCCCTGGAACGGGTTGCCGGCGAGCGCATCGCCACCCTTGAACTGACGCTTCCCCCGGACCCCATCGCCATGCCCACCGCCACCCTGTCCCGCCTGCTCGGCCTAGAGACGTTGCCGGCTCCGATCCTGGCCGAGCAAGAACGCCATTACCTGCAAGGTTTCCTGCTCGGCCTGAGCCAGGCCCGCACCGAAAACATGCCTTGCCTGCCGCCCGATGCGCCCCTGGCGCCGGAGCGACGCCTGTTCGTCAACGGCCTGCTGGCCGGCCTGTTCGCCCGGCCCGCGCCGGCGTCGCAAGCAGCGCTCGAAAGCCCTCGTCACCACGTGCTGTGGGCCTCGCAGACCGGCAATGGCGAGCACCTCGCCGAACGCTGCGCCCAGCACCTGCGCGACGCGGGGCTGGTGGTCGCACTCAGTTGCATGGAGGAGGTGCGCCCATCCCAACTGCGAGGCGCCGCCAGCCTGCTGCTGATCGCCAGCACCTTCGGCGACGGCGATGCGCCGGACAGCGGCGCCCCGTTCTGGCGAGCCCTGCAGGACGAAGAAGGCGCCAGCTGTGCCACGCTGCCCTACGCCGTGCTGGCCCTGGGGGATTCGAGCTACGACCAGTTCTGCGGCTTCGGTCGCAAGCTCGACCAACGCCTGGCCGAGCTGGGGGCCCGGCGTCTGCTGGCCCGGGTCGACTGCGAGCCGGATTGCGAAGCGGCCTTCGGCGCCTGGCTCGATGCCCTGCTGCCCAAGCTTGGCAGTACCCCGACGGCTACCACCACCGCGTCGGCCACCGCCCGCGGCAAACACCAGCCCTGGCCTGCCACCTTGCGGGAGAACCGCCTCCTCAGCGGCCCGGATTCAACCAAGGAGACTCGCCAACTGGTCTTCGACCTGTCCGGCAGCGACCTGCGCTATCAACCCGGCGATGCCCTGGGCGTATGGCCGCGCAATTGCCCGGGCCTGGTCGACGAGCTGCTGATGCTGATGCAGCTGGACGGCCAGGCCGAGATCGAACTCGAGGGCCATGCCCCAATGCCCCTGCGAACCGCGCTTGAGCGGCACCTGGACATCACCCAGGTCAGCCGCCAGCAACTCGAAGTCTTCAGCCAGCACGCCAGCGGCCTGCAACGCCTGCTGCTGCCGGCATGCAAGGACGAACTCAAGGAATGGCTGTGGGGCCGCCAGTTGGCCGACGTGCTGCGCGAGTACCCCCAGGCCATGCCGCTGGGCAATTGGTTGTCGCTGCTGAAACCCTTGCAGCCGCGCCTGTACTCGATCAGCTCCAGCCCCCGGGCTCATCCCGGCCAGGTACACCTGACCGTCTCCATCGTGCGCCATGGCCAGCGCAAGGGCGTCTGTTCGAGCTTCCTCGCGGACCGGGCAGCGGCGCTGGAGGTGGGGGTATTTGCGCAGCCATCGAAACATTTCCACCTGCCCGAGGACGACGGGGTGCCTATCGTCATGATCGGCCCCGGTACCGGTATCGCCCCCTTCCGCGCCTTCCTCGAAGAACGCGAACTACGTGGGGCCCCAGGGCGCAACTGGCTGTTCTTCGGCGAACAGCATGCCGCCTGCGATTTCTACTACCGCGAACAATTGCAGGCCTGGGAGGCTTGCGGGCATGTGCGCCTGAGCACGGCGTTCTCCCGTGACCAGGTGGAAAAAGTCTATGTGCAGCATCGCCTGTTGGAACACGGCGCCGAGCTGTGGCAATGGCTGCAAGCGGGTGCCCATGTGTATGTGTGTGGCGATGCCCGGCATATGGCCCGGGATGTGGACACGGCCTTGCGCCAGCTCGTGGCGGAGCATGGCGGCCTGGACGAGACCACTGCTGCGGCGTATGTCGAGGGGTTGGAGCGGGACAAGCGCTACCTGCGGGATGTGTATTGATGCACCACGGTGGTGAGGCTTGCACCTTTGTTGTGCCCCGAACGGCCTCATCGCCGGCAAGCCGGCTACCACAAGGGTACGCCGCAAACGGGCCCGCAGCCCTGTGGGAGCCGGCTTTCCGGCGGTGAGTCCCGTGAAGGCTACCGATAAGTGGCCGCTTGGCACACTCCCTGCTTTTCAACGAAGTACAACAGCCCCTCGATCAACGGCGATCGTCCAGGGGACTGACACTGATGAGTACAGGCAAAGGCGCCTGGAGCTTCGGCTCCAGGCGCCTTTTTCGTTTTTCCGTGATCGAGTATCGGCTATGCAGGCAACAGCGAACGAAGCACAACGAGCGCGACTGGTCATCGTCGGCAACGGCATGGTCGGCCATCACTGCGTCGAGCAGCTGATCGAACGCGGTGCCAGCGCGCGCTTCGAGCTGCACGTGTTCGCCGAGGAGCGCCAGCGCGCCTACGACCGGGTGCACCTCTCGGAATACTTCACCGGCAGTTGCGCCGAAACCCTGGCCCTGTGCGACCGCGACTACTATGCGAGCAACGGCGTGCACCTGCACCTGGGCGAGGCGGTAGTGGATATTGATCGCGAACGCCAGGAAGTGATCACCGCCGAAGGCCGCCTCGGCTACGAACAGTTGATCCTGGCCACCGGCTCCTATCCGTTCGTGCCGCCCATCGAAGGGTCCAGCGGCAATGCGCGCCTGGTCTATCGCACCCTCGAAGACCTCGATGCGATCCGCGCCGCCGCCGGCAGCGCCCGCCGCGGCGTGGTGGTCGGCGGCGGCCTGCTCGGCCTCGAGGCCGCCAACGCCCTCAAGTCGCTAGGCCTGCAAGCGCATGTGGTGGAGTTCGCGCCGCGGCTGATGCCAGTCCAGTTGGATAGCGAGGGCGGCGCAGCGCTCAAGGCGCGCATCGAGGCGCTGGGCGTAGGCGTGCACCTGGCCCGCGCCACCCAGTCGATCAGCACAGGCGAACACTACCGCTACCGCATGAATTTCGACGGCGGCGAACACCTGGAAACCGACCTGATCGTGTTCTCCGCCGGCATCCGCCCGCAGGATGCCCTGGGCCGAACCTGCGGCCTTACAATCGCCCCCCGCGGCGGCGTGGTGATCGACGGTCAGTGCCGCTCCAGCGACCCGCGCATCTTCGCCATCGGCGAATGCGCTTCGTGGAACGGCAGCGCGTTCGGCCTGGTCGCCCCGGGATACGCCATGGCACGTAACCTGGCAGCCCTGTTGATGGGCGAGTCGGCAAGCGAGTTCAGCGGCGCCGACATGTCGACCAAGCTCAAGCTGCTGGGTGTGGATGTTGGCTCCATCGGCGATGCCCAGGGCGTCACGCCGGGGGCGCGCAGCTATCGCTTCATCGACGAAGCCACGGCCTCCTACCGGCGCCTGGTGGTCGATGCCAGCGGCAAGCGTGTGCTTGGCGCGGTGCTGGTCGGCGACAACAGCTACTACGACACCCTGCTGCAATACGCCCAGAACGGCATCAAGCTACCGGCCGACCCGGCCGCGCTGATTCTGCCCCAAGGCTGCGGCGCGCCGGCGCTGGGCGCCGATGCCTTGCCCGACAGCGCGACCATCTGCTCGTGTCACAACGTTAGCAAGAGCGCGGTGTGCGCCGCCATCGACAGTGGCTGCGGCGACCTCGCCGCCGTCAAGGCATGCACCAAGGCCGCCAGCGGTTGCGGCGGTTGCGCGGCGCTGCTCAAGCACGTGTTCGAGCACGAACTGAGCGCCCGCGGCGTGACCGTCGACAAGAGCCTGTGCGAACACTTCGCCTACACCCGCCAGGAGCTCTACGGGCTGGTGCGGGTTGAAGGCATCCGCACCTTCAACGAGCTGCTCGAACGCCATGGCAAAGGCCAGGTGGGTTGCGCCATCTGCAAGCCGGCGGTGGGCAACATCCTCGCCTCGTGCTGGAACCAGCCGATCATGGACCCGGCGCTGGTACCGCTGCAGGACACCAACGACACCTTCATGGCCAACATGCAGAAGAACGGCACCTACTCGGTGGTGCCGCGCATCCCCGGCGGCGAGATCACCCCGGAAAAACTGATCGTGATCGGCCAGGTGGCAAAGAAGTACGACCTCTATACCAAGATCACCGGCGGCCAGCGCATCGACCTGTTCGGTGCCCAGTTGCACGAACTGCCGCTGATCTGGGGCGAGCTGATCGCCGCCGGCTTCGAGACCGGGCACGCCTACGGCAAGTCGACGCGCACGGTGAAATCTTGCGTCGGCAGCACCTGGTGCCGCTATGGCGTGCAGGACAGCGTGGCCATGGCGCTGCGCCTGGAGGACCGCTACAAGGGCCTGCGCGCGCCGCACAAGCTCAAGTTCGCGGTGTCTGGCTGCACCCGCGAATGCGCCGAGGCGCAAAGCAAGGACATTGGCGTGATCGCCACCGACAAGGGCTGGAATCTCTACGTGTGCGGCAATGGCGGCATGCGCCCACGCCACGCCGAACTGTTCGCCACCGACTTGGACGACGAGACCTTGGTGCGCCTGATCGACCGCGTGCTGATGTTCTACATCCGCACCGCCGACAAACTGCAGCGCACCTCGGTGTGGCGCGAGGGCCTCGAGGGCGGGCTCGACTACCTCAAACAGGTGGTAATCGACGACAGCCTGGGCCTGGCCCGCGAACTCGAGACGCAGATGCAGCAGGTGGTCGACCGTTACGAATGCGAATGGGCCAACGCCTTGGGCGATCCGGAAAAGCTCAAGCGCTTCCGCACCTTCGTCAATGACCAACGCGGCGATCCCGATGTGCACTTCGTGCGCGAGCGTGGCCAACGCCGGCCGGCGGCGCCCCCGCAGTTGATTCCCACCCATGAGGAGGCAATGTGATGAACCTGTCCAACACGGCTGTAGCAAGTGAAACCCGCTGGCAGGCGGTGTGCCAGGCCAGCGACCTGGTCGCCGACTCCGGGGTGGTGGTGTGGCACGAGGGCGAGCAGGTGGCGTTGTTCTACGTGCCGGGACAAGGGCGGGAGCTGTATGCCGTCGGCAACCGCGACCCACGCTCAGGCGCGAACACCATCGGCCGTGGACTGCTGGCCAGCCTGGGAGCAACGGTGGTGGTGGTGGCACCGCTCTACAAGCAGCATTTCTGCCTGCAGGACGGCGCGTGCCTGGAGGATCCGACACAGCACTTGCCAGTGTGGCCGGTGCGTATCCGTGGGGTGACGGTCGAATTGGGGCTGAGGCTCATATGACACGGCCAGGTACAGCTCGATCACCCGACGTCAGTGAGATCAAGGTACAGCCTCGAATCCGCCCGGGTCAGTTCAGCCGCAAGCCTGCCTTGATGGCTTCCCAATGGGCAAGATCGACCGCTTCCAGCGGTGTTTCCTTGCTATAGCTGACCGCCACGAAACGGGCCTGCCCGCTTGGCGTGTAGGCCAACTGACGTTGATACGAGACCACTTCGCCGCGCTTGAACTGCAGGCTGACTTCCAAGCCGTGAATGGCACGATCGACGCCGGCGCTGACCGGCAGTGGGTCGCTGATGACCGCCCCAAGGCGCTCACGCAACTGCGCCAGTTGCTGCTGGTAAAGCGCCTCCAGCGTCTGCCCGGCAGCCAGCGGACTGCGGGCGATCACCAGGGTGGTGCCACGCTGACGGAAGGTCAGCATGTTCATGGTGGTGTCTTCGGGCGTTTCATCGCCCAGTTCAAGGACCAGGTCCTGGGTCAGGTAGGCGGCCATTGCGCAGCTCCATGCATCGAAGCGGCACACGCTAAAGGTTCGGGGCTTTGCCTGCAAGGGAGGAACCGCCGTCCGCCGACGAAGATCACCCGGACGTTGCAGGTCTGGCCCGCACGGATACACTGCCCGGCATGAACCTCGATACCCGCATCAAGTTCCGCCATCTGCTGTGCTTCCTGGAGATTGCCCGACAGGGCAGCCTGGCCAGGGCCGCCGACGTGCTGGCGATCAGCCAGCCTGCGATCTCCAAGACCCTCAAGGAGCTGGAGGATCTGCTGGAAGCTCGCCTGTTCGAGCGCAGCCACCAGGGCGTCGCCCTGACCCCGGCCGGTACCCGCTTCATGCGCTATGCCGGCCCCAGCGTGCAAGCGCTGCGTGACGGGGTCGGCAGCGTGCGAGGGGAAGCGCGGGCGCCGTCGCAGGTGCGTATTGGCGTGCTGTCGACTGTCGAAGGGTTACTGATGCCCGAGGTGCTGTGCCGCTTGCACCAGCAGCACGAGGCATTGGTAATCAGCGTGGTGACCGGGGCCAGCGCCCAGCTGCTCGGGCAGTTGCACCTTGGCGAGCTGGAACTGGTGATAGGCCGTATGACCGACAGCCCGCAGATCCAAGGGCTGTCGTTCGAGCACCTGTACAGCGAGTCGATGACCCTGGTGGTGCGACCCGGACATCCGCTGCTGGCGGCTCAGCCTATTGATCGCACGCAGGTCGGTGCCTATCCACTGGTGCTGCCACCGCCAGGCACGACCATTCGCCGGCATGCCGACAGCCTGTTCGTGCAATGCGCGATCCAGCTGCCGGCACAGCGCCTGGAGACTCTGTCGCTGGCCTTGAGCAGGCGCTACGTGCTGGGCAGCGAGGCGGTCTGGGTGGCGCCGCGCGATGCCGTGCTGATCGACCTCGGGCGGGGAGAACTGGTCGAGCTCGACCTGGGCGTGCGTGAGCCGGGCGGCTCGGTGGGCATCTGCCGCAATGCGGCCCTGGCGCAGAGCCTGCCGGCGCAGTGGTTGTGCGAGGTGCTCCGGGAGGTGGCCGAAGCTTACCGGCTTGGGACATACCCCTGACAACCCGACGCGCGTATTCCTATACAATCCCCACCAGTTCCCAGCGCCTCCAGGACCCTTTCATGGACGAAACCGCGCAGCACTGGCTGCATGCCCTCTCCGCCCCCATGGCCGCCCTCAACGGCGCCAGCTACACCGCCCCCGACTACTTCGAAGGGGAAGACCAGACCGATCTGGAGCGCTGGTGGGGGATCAGCGACCGCGCCCAGTTGCTGGACATGCTGAACATGGCCGACAACGGCCACGCCACCGAAATGAGCGAAGCCTACTGGCAGTACCAGCGCTGCCTGCCCAGCCAGTGGCAGGCCCTGCTCGACACCTTGCCCCCACGCGAACGCATCCGCCACGAATACGCCGCCCGCACCTTCCCCGACTGTGGCCCGGGCGGCACCCGAGCCTGGGACCTGGGGCGCATGAGCTTCCTGCTGCGCGCCGGGGTCAAGAAAGGCCTGATCGACCGCGACGAAAGCCTCTACCTGCACTACCGCCTGGCGCTGCGCGCACGCCACTACTACAACCGCTGGGACTGTTACCTGGCCGGCTACCTGTTTGGCAAGGCGCTATGGAATGTCAGCGACAGCAGCGACGAGACCTTGGCCGCCGATCTCGAGCGCCAGGGCAGCGAGCACTGGAACCGCTGCATCCTGCTTAACCTGCGCCTCGGCGCCCATGAGTTGCTGGCCGGGTTGCCCTGGGACATGGACCTGCCCGAGCCGCCGCGCCCCGCCACCCTGGAAGAGGACTGCTGGTCATGAGTTGCTGGATTCGCCTGGGGATCGAACCGACCCAGGACCTGGACGCCATCCGCCTGGCCTATCGCGGCCGCCTGCCCACGCACCACCCGGAAACCGACCCGGAAGGTTTCCAGGCCCTGCGCGCGGCCTACGAGGAAGCGCTGCGCCTGGCCCGCGAGCAGGAAACCCACGAGGCCGAGCCAACGGTCGCCGAGGACACGCCACATCCGACACTGCAGCACTTCCATCGCCTGCTCGAGGAGCCGTCGCTGCGCTTCGACCCGCAAGCCTGGCAGGGCTTCATCGCCGAGCTGGACGAACTGCCACTGGACGAACTGGACGACCTCGGCTGGCAGCTGTTGCACACCCTGCGCGACTGCGGGCCGCTGTCCCATCACTGCGCGGGCCTGCTAGCCCGGCGCCTGGGCTGGGCCGACCAGTTGCTGCGCCTGGACAACCCCCACGAAGTGGAAGCCTTCCTCGACCGTCTCGCGCAGCCGGACCCCTTCGATACCGCATGCATGCGCGACTGGCCAGCCCCGGCGCAGATGGAGAGCCTGTGGTATTTCCG
Source organism: Pseudomonas sp. TE6288 (assembly GCF_054062095.1). NCBI lineage: Bacteria > Pseudomonadati > Pseudomonadota > Gammaproteobacteria > Pseudomonadales > Pseudomonadaceae > Pseudomonas > Pseudomonas sp. TE6288. The sequence continues at coordinate 158,444 of NZ_JBSSEW010000005.1, read as the reverse complement.
CAGCCTCGAGTACTGTTACCAGCACCGCCCATTGTTCGAGTATGAGCAGTTCGCCAGCGTGCATACCTGCCTGGCGATCCCGGATGACTCGGTGCTGGTACAGCGCCTGCTGGTGCAGTTCAGCCAGGCCGGCATCGCCAGCCGGACCTTCCACGGACTGCTCCAGGCACAACAGGCGCAAACCCCGGACGATGCCGACCTGCTCTACCTGCTGGCCCGCCAGGCCGATGCCCTGGGGGCCGAGCAACAAGCGCTGGACTGCTGGTTGCGGCTGTACCGCCAACACCAGCATCCACAGGCCGAGCGCTGGCTGATCGACCTCTGCGCCCGCCATCAACCCCAGCGTCTGCCCTTGCTGATCCAGGCCTTCGACTGCTTGCATACGCCAGCCGGCTGGCCCGAGAACCTCGGCGACCCGGCCCAGGCCTGGGGCAGCCCGGGGCAGTCACCGCAGACCCTGGCGCGGTGGTCCGAAGCCTCGCGCCTGAAGCTGGACGGCATCGCCAGCACCTTCGTCGACTGGCATCTGGACGGTGACGACGAATTGCCGCTGCTGGCCTGGCTGCTGCAGGAGCAGCCGGAGCACAATCTGCACCGCTTGTATTGGCATGCCTGGGCCCTGCAGCGCGGCGAGGCCGGTTTGCTGCGCCTGGTCCTCGCCCAGCCACCGGCCGAGGACGCCCTCGACGCGCTGATCCTCGAGGGCTTCCAGCGCCAGGCGAGCCAGCAGTTGCATTGGCTCGATCAGGCTCCCGTGGTCCAGGCGCTGACGCAACTCAGCGCCAGCGATGATCCGGCGGCTACCTTGCCCGAGGCCCTGACCGAGGATGCCATTCGCCCGGTCTGCCGTGAATGGCTGCGGCGCATGCGGGTCTATCCGGCCCATGCCCTGCACACGCTCAACCGTCAGTTCGACATGCGCCGCCTGTTCACCACCCCGTTCGGCCTGCAACTGCAAGACCGCCTGGCCGAAGCCGGAGTTCTGTTACCTTCGATGCCCGAGGGCGAGGCACTGTGGCAGTGGCACCGCCAGCAGCTGTTCATGCTGGCCCTGCTGGAGCAACCTTCACGTTGGCTGGCACTGATCGATCCGGCCTTGCCCGGGCAGTTGCACTACCCGGCCGAGCATCCGTTCGCTCCGACACACGCCCTGCTCTGTCAACTGCTGACCAGCCCCGAAGGCGCCAGTGGACTGCTCGGCAGCCTGGATATCCGCGATCCGGTACAAGCCCTGATCTCGGCACGCCTGCTGACCTTGCAGCAGGCGCTCAACAGCACGCGCCTGCCCAACGCCGTGCAACTGCTCGCTTGCCTGGACAACGACGACGGCGGACTGCGTACCGATTATCCGCTGGGCTACCTGCTGTTCTGCGCAGTGCTGCACCATGATCCGTCGCTGGACGAACCACAGCGCTGCGCGTTGCGCGACCGCATGCAGGCGCTGGACCTGCAAGACGACTGGTTCGAAGCGCTGCGCCGGGGGCTGCTGAACGGCCAGGCCAAGCATCCGCCGGCTGCCGCGGTACGCGCGCAAGGCCTCGACAGCCGCACGGTCGACGACGTACTGGATGCGCTGCACCGCCTGCTGAACACTTGCACCCCACCCAAGACCCGGCTGCTGCGCGCCCTGCAAAAGGTCAAGGACGACCCGGAACAGGACCCCGGCCTGCGCTGCGCGATCATGGCCGTGCTGTCATGGAGCGAACGCCTGCTGTTGGACATGATCAAGGAACCGCCGGCGCCGATGTGGGCGTTCTGGAAGCTCAAGAGTCGACTGAACCGTACGGGCCTGGCCGTGCACGTGGCAATCATCGCCTTGGGCGCCAGCCTGATGCTCCATATCCCGGCGATGTTGGTGGTGATCAGCGTCTTGTCGATCAGCGGCTTCCTGCGTCGCCTGCGCGACCTCGGCCACGGCGTGCCGGCACTGCTGCTGGTGATGGTGCTGACCCGCGTGCTGCCGTTCTCGTCACTGGTGCTGCTGGGCCTGCCCGGCGACAAGCTGCCAAACCGTTACGGCCCGGTACCCGGCAAAGGGCAGCCGCTGGAAGGCGGCCTGCAGGCCACCCTGCGCCGGCTCAACGCTCAGTAACGCAGCTCGTCGAGCGCCTGGCACAATGCCTGGCGCTCACGGCTGATCTCGCCGGCCTGCTGCCCGGCCAGCACGGCATTGAAGGCGTCCAGCCAGCTGCCGATCAGCTCGCGCTCGTCGCCCAGGCTCTGCATCCAGGCTCGCTCCAGGCGGGCCAGCAAAGTGCGGTTGGGCAGCGTGTCACGTGGGTGGATCTTCAATTTTGCCAGGCGTTCCTCACTGGCCTGGCGTGCCTGCGCATCCAGCCCGGTGGGGCTGCGGTCGATACTGTGGCTGTGCTTCTGGCCGCTCTCGAGGAAGGTCACGTCCACTTCCAGCAGGCCGTTGATGTCGTAGCTGAAGCGCACGTCCAGCGACTGGATCTCGCCGGTCGGCTGCAACGGAATCTCGAAACTGTCCACCAGGATGTTGTCCCGCACCCATGGCCGCTCGCCCTGGTACACGGCGATGCGCACGAACTTCTGTTCCGGGTGGCTGCTGTAGAAACGCTGCACCTTGGACGTGGGGATGATCGTATTGCGCTCGATGATCGGCGAGAAGGCACCAGTGACATCCTCGCCCCGGGACGAGGCCACGCCAAGGGTGTAGGGGCAGACATCGGTCAGGATCAGTTCGTCGATGGCCGCGTCGCGGGCCTTGCACGCCGCCTGACTGGCGGCGCCGAGGGCAACGATGGTATCCGGGTCCAGGTGCCGGTACGGCAGGCGCCCAAACAGCTTGGCCACCAGTTGCTGCACCTGCGGCATGCGCGTGGCGCCGCCGACCAGCACCAGGCTGTCCAGCTCGCGCGGGCTCAAGCGGGCATCACGCAGGGCCTGTTCGATGGGAGTGCGTACCCGTGCCAGCAAGGGCGCCCAGATCGCCTGCAGCTTCTGGTCGTCCAGCTGCCACTCGCGGGGCTGGCCATCCATGCTCCAGGCAAAGGTGCGACTGCCCTCGCCCACTTCGCACTTGAGCTGCTCGATGGCGTCGTGCAGGCTGGCCAGGGCCTGGGGCTCCAGGTCTTCGGCCTTGAGACTCCAGTCACGCAGGCAGGCCTGCAGCAGCGCCTCGGTGAAATCCTCGCCGCCCAGGTAGTTGTCTCCGGTAGAGGCATGCACCTCGATCAACGGCAGGGCGTACTCCAGTACCGTGACGTCGAAGGTGCCACCGCCCAGGTCGAACACCAGGGTGCGCTCGAACTTCTGCTCATGCAGGCCGTAGGCCATCGCGGCGGCGGTGGGTTCGTTGATCAGCCGCTGGACCTTGAGCCCGGCCAGTTCGGCCGCGAACACCGTGCGTTTGCGCTGCTCGTCGCTGAAATAGGCCGGCACCGAGATCACCGCCTCGCTCACCGGGCAGCCCAGATAGGCCTCGGCGTCCTGCTTGAGCGAACCCAGCACCAGCGCCGACAGCTCTTCAGGGGTGAAACGGTGTTCGCCCAGGGCGTAACGCTTGTCGCTGCCCATGAAGCGCTTGAACGCCGCGGCGGTACGTTGAGGGTGCGTGGTCAGGCGCGCCCGGGCGGCCTGGCCGACGAGGATGCTGCCATCGTCATCGACGCTGACCACCGACGGCGTCAGCACCTCGCCCAGGGCATTGGCGATCAGCCGCGCTTCGCCATCCTGCCAGACGGCGATCAGGCTGTTGGTGGTACCCAGGTCGATTCCCAGCAAGGGAGTGGTGTGTGTCGGAGCGGGAGAGAGGCTGGCATCCTGCATGGTCGGTCTCTTGCTTGCGGTAGGAACCGGCGCAAGGCCTGCTGGCCAGTTGCGGCGGACAGGGGATTCTGACGCAACGCCAGAAACAAAAAAAGCGACCCTAAGGTCGCTTTCTCTGTTGCTTCCGGGTGTTCAGTGGGCCCTGGAAGCTTAATATGGCGCGGCGGACGGGACTCGAACCCGCGACCCCCGGCGTGACAGGCCGGTATTCTAACCGACTGAACTACCGCCGCGCTATACATCGAGTGGTGGGTGATGACGGGATCGAACCGCCGACCCTCTGCTTGTAAGGCAGATGCTCTCCCGGCTGAGCTAATCACCCTTCGTCTCGGTGTGGCGCGCATTCTACGGAGGACCTCCTACCCTGGCAAGCACTTTTTTCAAAATATTTGAAAAAAATTTCCAGGCCTTTCAAAGACCTAGCCGCGCCGCGATTTTCTTCCTCTATATAGGACTGCTGGCCCTCTGACAGGGTTGGCCTGGAACCGTCGCTCGGAGAATAATGCCCGCCTTATGTATTAAGGAGAGATTCCCCCTCATGTGGTTCAAGAACCTGCTGTCCTATCGCCTGACCCAGGAAGTACCGTTCGAGGCCGAGGCCCTGGAGGCCGCCCTGGCCAGCAAGCCGGCCCGCCCCTGCGCCAGCCAGGAACTGACCACCTACGGTTTCGTCGCACCGTTCGGCAAGGGCGAGGATGCCCCCCTGGTTCACGTCAGTGGCGAATTCATGCTGATCGCCGCACGTAAAGAAGAGCGCATCCTGCCCAGCAGCGTGGTCAACGACGCGGTCAAGGAGAAGGTCGAGGAGATCGAGGCCGAGCAGATGCGCAAGGTCTACAAGAAGGAACGCGACCAGATCAAGGACGAGATCATCCAGGCCTTCCTGCCGCGCGCTTTCATTCGTCGTTCGATGATCTTCGCCGCCATCGCCCCGCGCCTGGGCATGATCCTGGTCAACTCGGCCAGCGCCAAGCGCGCCGAGGACCTGCTGTCGACCCTGCGTGAAGTGATCGGTTCGCTGCCGGTGCGCCCGGCCACCGTGAAGATCGCGCCAAGCGCGACCATGACCGACTGGGTCAAGTCGCAACAGGCCGCCGAAGGTTTCTACGTCCTCGACGAATGCGAACTGCGCGACACCGCCGAAGACGGTGGCATCGTGCGCTGCAAGCGTCAGGACCTGACCGGCGAGGAAATCCAGCTGCACCTGAGCACCGGCAAGGTGGTCACCCAACTGGCCCTGGCCTGGCAGGACAAACTGTCGTTCGTGCTCGACGACAAGATGGTGATCAAGCGCCTGAAGTTCGAGGAACTGCTGCAAGAGCAGGCCGAGCAGGACGGTGGTGACGAGGCCCAGCAACAGTTCGACGCCAGCTTCCTGCTGATGATGATGACCTTCACCGAGTTCCTGCCGGTGCTGTTCGAAGCACTCGGCGGCGAAGAGATCCCGCAGGGGGTCTGACCCTTCAGGCCGGCGCGGCCCAGCGGCGCCGGCTGAACTTCAGCCGCACCCGCAGCCTTCGATGCTGTTCCTGCGCCAGGGCGTCCTTGGGGATGCACTGGCTCTGGCTGAACCATTGCCCCTTGCGCACGAAGCGCAGCACTACCACCGCGGGCAAGGCAACGCTGTCACGGCACAGGCGCACCGGTTGCCAACCCCGGGCACGACTGTATATATGCCAGCCACGCGGCTCACGACGCAGGCCGGTGACGGCGCCAGGGTGGGACAGCAGGATCCGGCGGGGGATGGCCCAACAGGCGTGGGCGAGACAGGCAATGACCAGCAGGCCCTTTGGCCAACCGGGCAACGCGACCACAACGCTGGCGATGAGCGCCAGCGCCTGGCAGGCGAGATAGGCCGTCAGCAGCAGGCGCGAGCCCTGCCAACGGCACTCGAATGCTTCACTTGGGCTGGACACGGTCCAGGATGATGCGGACCATGCGCTGCAACTCCGGATCTTCGGACTCGCTGCGCTCCATGAACCAGCCGAACATGTCCTGGTCCTCGCAGGTCAGCAGGCGACGGTACAGCTCGCGGTCCGCTTCGCTCAGGCTCGGGTAGACCTCCTGGGTGAACGGTACCAGCAGCACGTCCAGTTCCAGCATGCCGCGACGGCTGTGCCAGAAAAGCCGATTGAGTTCAGTTTGTTCGACCATGGGGCCCTCCTCGAATGGTCGCGCAGTATACCGCGCAGCGAATGAAGCGGCACAAGGCGTTGGTCTACTCACCTACCTATTTTGTTACCGGCGTTCTATGATGGCCGCCAGTCTTTAGCTACCGCGATGACCCATGGCCGATTCCGCTTTCTTCTGTTCCCTCTCCCATGAGGGCATCCTCGCCGTCCGCGGCTCCGACGCCGGCAAGTTCCTGCAGGGTCAACTGACCTGCAATATCAGCTACCTCAGCGAAGCCCATGCGAGCCTCGGTGCCCGCTGCATGGTCAAGGGCCGCATGCAGTCTAGTTTCCGTATCCTGCCCGAGGGCAATGGCTACCTGCTGGCCATGGCCAGCGAGCTGCTCGAGGCGCAACTGGCCGACCTGAAGAAGTACGCGGTGTTCTCCAAGGCCACGCTGAGCGACGACAGCGCCGCCTGGGTGCGCTTCGGCCTGCAGCACGGCGACGCGGCCCTGCAGGCGCTGAGCCTGAGCGTGGCGGACGAGGCCGGCGCGACCGCACGTCATGATGGCCTGATCGCCATCCGCGCCTCGGCCGGGCGGGTCGAATTGTGGGCGCCTGCCGACCGGGCCAGCGCCGTGCGCGGGACGCTCGCCGCCGCGCTGCCAGAGGGCACGCTCAACGACTGGCTGCTTGGCCAGGTGCGCGCCGGCATCGGCCAGGTCATGGGCCCGACCCGCGAGCTGTTCATCCCGCAGATGATCAACCTGCAGGCCGTCGATGGCGTGAGCTTCAAGAAGGGTTGCTACACCGGCCAGGAGATCGTCGCCCGCATGCAGTACCTGGGCAAGCTCAAACGCCGCCAGTATCGCCTGGCGCTGGCCGAGACAGCGGTACCCGAGCCGGGCGCCGAGATCTTCTCGCCGACACACGGCTCGTCGGTCGGAGAGGTGGTGATCGCTGCCAGCACCGGCAGCGCCGTCGAACTGTTGGCCGTGCTCAGCGCCGATGCCGTGGCGGACGACAACCTGCACTTGGGCAGCCTGGAAGGCCCGCGCCTGACGCTGCTCGACCTGCCTTACGAACTGGACCGCGACCGGGAAATCCAGCGCTGACCAGCCCGCCCCGGCGTTACGCCGGGGCTGCACCACCTTTGCCGTAGAGAAGTCCATGAACAAGCTGGCCGAGAAGGTCCAAGCGCAATTGCTCGCCGCCATCGACCGGGACGACCTGGTCCTGCCGACGCTTCCGGAAGTCGCCCTGAGCATTCGCGAAGCCGCCGAAGACAGCGAGATCAGCGTGTCCGCCTTGAGCAAGGTGATCGGCCGCGACGCCGCCCTGTCGGCACGCCTGATCAAGGTGGTCAACAGCCCGTTGCTGCGCGCCGCCGTCGAAGTCACCGACCTGCACACCGCGATCACGCGCCTGGGCATCAACTACAGCTGCAACCTGGCCATCGGCCTGGTGATCGAGCAGATCTTCCATGCCCGCGCCCCGGCTGTTGAACACAAGCTGCGTGATATCTGGGCCAACAGCCTGGATGTGGCAGGCATCAGCTATGAACTGTGCCGACGCTACACCCAGCTCAAGCCCGACCAGGCCACCCTCGGCGGCCTGGTGCACCAAATCGGCGCGTTGCCGGTGCTGATCTATGCCGAGGAGCACAACGAGTTGCTCTCCGACCCGATCTGCCTGCATTTCGTGATCGAACAGATCCAGCCGGTGCTGGGCGACAAGATTCTTAGCGCCTGGGAGTTTCCCGAGCAACTGGTCAGCCTGCCCAGCCAGGTGCAGGACCTGGACCGGCGCACCGACCAGATCGACTACATCGATATCGTCCAGATCGCCCGCTGCATCTGCCAGCGCGAGCGCATCCGGCCACTGGCCGCCCTGCCCGCCTACCGGCATCTGGGGCTGCCCTATGGCACCGAGCTGGATATCGCCGAACTGCTGGATGCGCGGAGCATGTTGCGCTGAATCGACAGGGCTGATCGCGGGACAACCCCCGCGATAGCCGACATCAATCCGCGATAAAACTCACCCGCACCTTCAACCCGCCGCGCTCGCCGTCATGCAGGCTGATCTGCGCCAGGTGCGCCCGGCAGATCTCGCCGACGATGGCCAGCCCCAGCCCGCTGCCCTGGGCGCTGCGCCGGTAGAAGCGCTCGAACACCCGCTCACGCTCATCCTGCGGAATCCCTGGCCCATCGTCCTCGACTTCAAGTACCGCCGGCGCCAGCACCCGCAGCACGACGTCACCGCCTGGCGGGGTGTGGGCCAGGGCATTGTCCACCAGGTTGCTGAGCAGCTCGTTGAGCAAGGTCGGCTCGCCCTTGAGCCATACCGGCGCCTCGGCCTCCAGCGCCAGGGCAACGCCGCGGGCATGAGCCAGCGGCGCCATGGCCATGCCCAGCTCGCGGGCCAGCTGGCTCAGGTCCAGGCGTTGCGCACCGCCCTCGGCGATGGCCCGGGCGCCATTCTCCACCCGCGCCAATGACAGCAACTGGTTGGCCAGGTGGGTGAGCCGGTCCGTGCCCAGGGCTGCCGCCTCCAGGGTCTTTCGCCACTCCTGCGCCTCCCGTGAACGCAGGCCCAGCTCGACCCGCGCCTTGAGCGCCGCCAGCGGCGTGCGCAGCTCATGGGCGGCATCGGCGATGAACTGCGCCTGGCGCTCGAACTGGCCACGCAGCCGCTCGGTGAAATGGTTGAGGGCACGCACCAGCGGCCCCAGTTCGCGCTGCACCTGTACCACCGGCAAGGCGCGCAGGTCGTCCGGCTGGCGCTCTTCCACCGCCGTGCGCAAGCGCTCCAGGGGACGCAGGGCGGCGCTCACCGCGAACCACACCATCATCAGCGCGCCGAAGGCCAGCATCCCCAGGCGCAGCAGGGTGTCGGCCATCAGCCCGCGGGCCATGCGCACCCGCGCCTCCTCGGTCTCGGCCACGCGAATCTCGGCCATGCCGTTCATGTTCGGTTCGCTCACCGCCTTGAGCAGGCTGACCACACGCACGTCCTGACCCAGGTAGGTGGCGTTGTAGAAACGCGCCAGTGCCGGATAGTCGTCGGTGCGCGGCGTGCCCGGCGGTGGCGGGGGCAGGTGCTCGTAGCCGGAGATGAGCTTCTGGTGGATGTCCAGCACCTGATAGTAGATGCGCCCGGCGCTGTCATAGGCGAAGGTGTCCAGGGCCACGTAGGGCACATCGGCGCTGAGGGTGCCGTCGCGCTGCGACAGGCCGGCAGCGATGGTCCGCGCCGACGCCAGCAGGGTCCGGTCATAGGCGGTGTCGGCGGCTTCGCGGCCATTCCAGTAAGCGCTCAGGCCGCTGGCCAGCATCAGCACCACCAGCAGCAACGCCAGGTTGCCCAGCAGGCGCCCGCGCAGGCTGCCGTTGTCACGCATCGCGGTGCTCGAGCAGGTAGCCCAGGCCACGGAAGGTGACGATGGCCACCGGGTGACCGTCGAGCTTCTTGCGCAGGCGGTGAATGTAGATCTCGATGGCGTCGGGGCTGGCCTCCTCGTCGAGGCCGAACACCTGGGCCGCCAGCTGCTCCTTGCTCATCACCCGGCCAGGGCGGGCAATCAGCGCCTCGAGCACGCTCTGTTCGCGCTGGGTCAGGGTCAGCGGCTCGCCATCCAGGCCGAAGCGCCGGGTATCCAGGTCATAGACCAGCGGGCCGCAACGCTGCTGGCGCTCGCCGCCGAGCACGCTGCGCCGCAGCAAGGCCTTGACCCTTGCTTCCAGCTCGGTCAGCTCGAAGGGTTTGGCCAGGTAGTCGTCAGCACCGAGGTTCAATCCATGCACCCGGTCCTTCACATCGCTGCGGGCGGTGAGCATCAGCACCGGCAAGGTCTTGCCGCGCCCGCGCAAACGCGCCAGCACCTCGAAGCCGTCCATGCGCGGCAGGCCGACATCCAGCACCGCCACGGCATAGTCCTCGCTGGCCAGGGCCAGGTCGGCGGCCACGCCGTCATGCAGCACGTCCACGGTCAGGCCCTGGCTCTTGAGGGCCTGGGCCACGCTTTCGGCCAGTTGCAGGTGGTCTTCGACCAGCAGCACACGCATCGGATTCTCCCTGTTCGGGTGGGCTTTTTGCGCGGAGTGTACCGCCGTGGCGAGTGCTGTGAAGCCCTCGCAACAAACCTTTCACGCTGAAAGGTTAGCGAAAGGTTGGTTACCTAGCATCGCACCACGGCTGCCCCGCGCGCCGCAAAAAGCACCAGCAAGGTGCAAACACATAAGAACAATAAATGGAGTCACCGACGATGCTGTCCATGCAGCCGCAGGCGTTCTCGCCTACCCGTTCGCTCGCCGCCCGACCTTCCGCCCTCGCCAGCGCCTTCGCCCTTGCCGGTGTCGCGCCCATGAGCCAGGCCGCCTTCTTCGAAGACAGCACGGCCACCTTCGAAACCCGCAACATGTACTTCAACCGCGACTTCCGCGACGGCACCAGCGCGCAGCAATCCAAACGCGACGAATGGGCCCAGGGTTTCATGCTCAACTTCGAGTCCGGCTATACCGAAGGCACCGTGGGCTTCGGCCTGGACGCGCTGGGCATGCTCGGGGTCAAGCTCGACTCCAGCAAGGACCGCACCGACACCGGCCTGCTGCCGACCCACGACAACGGCAAGGCTGCCGACGAATACTCCAAGCTCGGCCTGACCGGCAAGGTCAAGGTCTCGCAGACCGAACTGAAGGTCGGCACGCTGATCCCCGAGCTGCCCACGCTGCAGCCCAACGACGGGCGCATCCTGCCGCAGACCTTCGAAGGCGGCCTGGTCACCTCGAAGGAGATCAAAGGCCTGACCTTCACCGGCGCCCGCCTGGAAAAAGCCAAGGACCGCAACGACACCAACTGGGAAGACCTGGCCCTCAACAACAAGAACAGTCGCTTCGGCGGCACTTTCAGCGCCGACCATTTCGACACCGGCGGCCTGGACTACCAGTTTACCGACCGCATCACCGGCAGCTACCACTTCGCCCAGCTCGACGACATCTACCGCCAGCACTTCATCGGCATGCTCGCCACCCAGCCGTGGGGCCCGGGCACCCTGGGCGCCGACCTGCGCCTGGCGATCAGCGACGATGCCGGCGCGGCCAAGGCCGGCAAGATCGACAACACCACCTTCAACGGCATGCTCAGCTACACCCTGGGCGGGCACAAGGTCAGCGGCGCCTGGCAGCAGCTCACAGGCGACAGCGCCTTCCCCTACGTCGACGGCGCCGACCCCTACCTGGTCAACTTCGTCCAGATCAATGACTTCGCAGGTGCCGACGAGCGCTCCTGGCAGGCACGCTACGACTACAACTTCGCCGCCCTCGGCATCCCCGGCCTGACCTTCATGACCCGCTACATCAGCGGCGACAACGTCAGCCGCGCCGCCGGCGGCGAGGGCAAGGAGTGGGAACGCAACACCGAACTGAAGTACGTGGTACAAAGCGGCCCGTTGAAAAACGTCGCCGTGCGCCTGCGCAACGCCACCTTCCGCTCCAACTTCGCCCGCGACGCGGACGAGGTACGGCTGCTGGTGAGCTACAGCGTGGCTCTGTGGTAACCCATAACAACAACGCTCACGGAGATAGACGATGACATTTTCACTGCGCCGCCTCGTCCTGGCCACCGGCTGCCTGCTGCTGGCCGGCAACGCCCTGGCCGCCGAACCCAAACGCCCCGAATGCATCGCGCCGGCCTCGCCCGGCGGCGGTTTCGACCTGACCTGCAAGCTGGTGCAGAGCGCCCTGGTCAACGAGAAGATCCTCAGCAAGCCCATGCGCGTGACCTACATGCCCGGCGGCGTCGGCGCGGTAGCCTACAACGCCGTGGTCGCCCAGCGGCCAGGCGATGCCGGCACCCTGGTGGCCTGGTCCAGCGGTTCGCTGCTGAACCTGGCCCAGGGCAAGTTCGGCCGCTTCGACGAGAACGCAGTGAAATGGCTGGCGGCGGTCGGCACCAGCTATGGCGCCATCGCGGTGAAGAGCGACTCGCCCTACAAGACCCTCGATGACCTGGTCGCGGCCCTGAAGAAGGACCCGAGCAAAGTGGTGATCGGCTCCGGCGGCACCGTCGGCAGCCAGGACTGGATGCAGACCGCGCTGATCGCCAAGGCCGCCGGCATCAACCCGCGCGACCTGCGCTACGTGGCCCTGGAAGGCGGCGGCGAGATCGCCACCGCGCTGCTCGGCGGGCACATCCAGGTGGGTTCCACCGATATTTCCGACTCCATGCCGCACATCCAGAGCGGCAACATGCGCATCCTCGCGGTGTTCTCCGAGAACCGCCTGGACGAGCCGGAGATGAAAGACATCCCCACCGCCAAGGAGCAGGGCTACGACATCGTCTGGCCGGTGGTGCGCGGCTTCTACCTGGGGCCGAAGGTCAGCGACGAGGACTACGCCTGGTGGAAGGCCTCGTTCGACAAGCTGCTGGCCTCCGAGGACTTCGCCAAGCTGCGTGACCAGCGCGAACTGTTCCCGTTCGCCATGACCGGCGAAGAGCTGGACGGCTATGTGAAGAAGCAGGTGGCGGACTACAAGGCATTGGCCCGTGAGTTCGGGTTGATCCAGTAAGCATCGACCCCGTGGGAGCGGGGGGGGGGGGGGGGGGGGGGGCCCCCCCCCCCCCCCCCCCGGCCCCCCCCCCCCCCCCCCCCCACGCCCCGCTCTTCGACCATGAGGATTTATTCCATGATCCTGCAACGCCTCTTCGCCCTCGTCCTGCTGGCGCTGTGCGCCGTGCTGGCCGTGATGGCCTGGCCCTACCAGGCCGCCTTCTCCTACGAACCGGTGGGCCCACGCGCCTACCCGCTGCTGATGCTCAGCCTGATGAGCCTGGGCCTGCTGTACCTGGCCATTCGCCCTACGCCGATCGTGCGCAAGGACGACGAACCGGAACTGGACCGCGAGACCCTGATCAAGATCGCCGCCTGCGTCGGCCTGCTGATCGTCTTCGCCGCCACCTTCGAGGCGCTGGGCTTCATCCTCAGCGCCATCCTGGTCGGCCTGCCCATGGCCCGCCTGTACGGTGGCCGCTGGCTGCACAGCGCCATCGTGGTGGTGGGCATGAGCATCTTCCTCTATTGGTTGTTCGACCGGGTGATGGACGTCCCCCTGCCCCTCGGCCTGCTCGACGTACTGGAGAACTGACACATGGATACCTTGAGCTACCTGGGCCAGGGCTTCGGCGTCGCCCTGAGCCCGTACAACCTGGTCACCGCCCTGACCGGCACCCTGATCGGCACCGTGGTCGGCCTGCTGCCGGGCCTGGGCCCGATCAACGGCGTGGCCCTGCTGATCCCCATCGCCTTCGCCCTCGGCCTGCCGCCGGAGTCGGCGCTGATCCTGCTGGCCGCGGTGTACCTGGGCTGCGAGTACGGCGGACGGATCAGCTCGATCCTGCTGAACATACCGGGCGAAGCCTCCACCGTGATGACCACCCTCGACGGCTACCCCATGGCCCGCCAGGGCCTGGCCGGCGTGGCCCTGTCGCTGTCGGCCTGGAGCTCGTTCATCGGTGCCCTCATCGCCACCTGCGGCATGGTGCTGTTCGCCCCGCTGCTGGCGAAATGGGCGATCGCCTTCGGTCCGGCGGAGTACTTCGTGCTGATGGTGTTCGCCATCGTCGCCCTCGGCGGCATGGCCGGCGACAAACCGCTGAAGACGTTCATCGCCGCGCTGATCGGCCTGTTCCTCTCGGCGGTGGGCATCGACGCCAACAGCGGCGTGTACCGCTTCACCGGTGACAGCGTGCACCTGGCCGACGGCATCCAGTTCGTGGTGCTGGTGCTGGGGCTGTTCTCGATCAGCGAGATCCTCCTGCTGCTGGAGAAGACCCACCATGGCCATGTGGCGGTCAAGGCCACCGGGCGCATGCTGTTCAACTTCAAGGAAGCGGCCTCGGTATTCTTCGTCAACGTTCGTTGCGGCCTGCTCGGCTTCTTCATGGGCGTGTTGCCGGGCGCTGGCGCGACGCTGGCCAGTGCCGTGGCGTACATGACCGAGAAACGCATCGCCGGCGACAAAGGCAAGTTCGGCAAGGGCGACGCACGTGGCCTGGCAGCCCCGGAAACCGCCATCGGCGCCTCCTGCTGCGGCGCCCTGGTACCGATGCTGACCCTGGGCGTGCCAGGCTCGGGCACCACCGCGGTGATGATCGGCGCCCTGACGCTGTACAACATCACCCCCGGCCCGCTGTTGTTCGAACAGCAACCGGACATCGTCTGGGGCCTGATCGCCTCGCTGTTCATCGCCAACATCATGCTGGTGGTCCTGAACATCCCGATGATCCGCATCTTCACCCGCATCCTCGCCGTGCCGAACTGGGCACTGGTGCCGGTGATCGCGATCATCACCGCGATCGGCGTGTATGCGGTGCATGCCACCACCTTCGACCTGTTCCTGATGGTCGGCATCGGCATCATGGGCTACATCCTGCGCAAGCTGGACTTCCCGCTGTCGCCGATCCTGCTGGGCTTCATCCTCGGCGGCTTGATGGAACAGAACCTGCGCCGCGCGCTGTCGATCTCCAACGGCGAACTGGGCATCCTCTGGTCGAGCCCGATCAGCATGGGCGTGTGGGTGCTGGTGGTGTGCATGCTGAGCCTGCCGCTGCTGCGCAGCTGGCGCAAACGGGCCCTGCAGCGCCGGGCCATGGCCGATGCCTGATCGGTCGTTGCCACTGTTCTGGGCCACCGGGCTGGTCGGCCTTGCTGGCGGTTTTGCCGCCAGCCAGGTCGGCTGGCCCTTGCCGTGGATGGTCGGCTCGTTGCTGGCGATCATCCTGGTGCGCTGCCTGACCCCCTGGCAGCTCAGTGAAATCCCCAATGGCCGCAAATGCGGGCAGTGGATCATCGGCATCGGCATCGGCCTGCACTTCACCCCGGCGGTGATCGAACAGGTGGCCAGCCATTTCGCGCTGATCTTCTTCGGCGCGCTGTTCACCACCCTCTCCAGCGTGATCAGCGTGTGGCTGCTGCGGCGCACCGGTGAAGACCGGGCGACGGCGTTCTTCGCCAGCATGCCGGGCGGCTCGGGCGAGATGGTCAACCTCGGCGCGCGCAATGGCGCGGTGCTCAGCCAGGTGGCCGCGGCGCAGAGCCTGCGGGTGCTGGCGGTGGTGCTGTGCGTGCCGGCGCTGTTCAAGCTGCTGCTGGGCGATGGCGTGCCGCTGAACCATGCCGGCAGCGTGAGCTGGGGCTGGCTGGCGTTGATCGCGCCGTTAGGGGTGCTCATGGCACTGCTGTGGCAACGCCTGCGCCAACCCAACCCCTGGCTGTTCGGGCCGTTGCTGGTGGCTGCCGGCGCAAGCCTGGCGGGTAACCTGCAGATCGGCCTGCCCAACGGCGCCAGCCAGATCGGCCAGTGGTTGATCGGCAGTGGCCTGGCCTGCCACTTCAACCGCGCGTTCTTCCGCCGGGCGCCGTCGTTCCTGGGGCGCACCCTGCTGGCCACGGCGTTGTGCATGTTGATCGCCGCCGGCGCGGCCTGGGCGCTGAGCCTGCTGACGCACCTGGACCTGCGCTCGCTGACGCTGGGCATGATGCCCGGGGGCATCGCCGAGATGAGCCTGACGGCCGAGACCTTGCAACTGTCGGTGCCGCTGGTAACGGCGCTGCAGGTGATGCGCTTGCTGTTCGTGCTGTTCCTGGCCGAGCCGTTGTTCCGGCAGTGGGCCAGGCTCTGAGCAGGAAGGGCCGCTTCGCGGCCCTCTTTTTCAGCTCACAACGGCGGCAACGCCCAATTTATCGGCGCCATCCCGCGCTGCTCGAGGAAGCTGTTGGTGCGGCTGAAATGCCCGCAACCAAAGAACCCACGGTAGGCCGACAACGGCGACGGGTGCACCGACTTGAGCACCAGGTGCTTGCTGGCATCGATCAGCTTCTGCTTGCTCTGCGCATGCGCGCCCCACAGCAGGAACACCACATTCGGGCACTGCTCGCTGACCACCTGAATGATCCGGTCGGTGAAGAACTCCCAGCCCTTCTTCGCATGCGAAGCCGCATTGGCCCGCTCCACGGTCATGGTGGTATTGAGCAGCAACACGCCCTGCTCCGCCCAGCTTTGCAGGTAGCCGTGGCTGGGGATCGGCAGGTTGAGGTCGCGCTGCAGCTCCTTGTAGATATTGACCAGCGACGGCGGCGCGGCGATGCCCGGCTGCACCGAGAAGCACAGGCCATGGGCCTGGCCCGGGCCGTGGTACGGGTCCTGGCCGAGGATGACCACCTTGACCTGCTCCAGCGGCGTGGAGTTGAGGGCGTTGAAGATCAATGGCCCGGGCGGGTAGATCTCCTTGCCGGCGGCGTATTCGCCGCGCAGGAACTCGCGTAGCTGATGCATGTAGGGCTGGTCGAACTCGGCACGCAGCGCGGCTTTCCAGCTGGGCTCGAGTTTGATGCGATCATCGTCGGTCATGGGGGCATCCAAAAGCAAAGTGCCGCGACACTAGGAAAGCCTGGCCGGCTTGTCAATCGATCCGACCGACGACCGGCAGCTTCGGCGCGGCAGGCCATACTGAGGGGATGATTTGCGCGAGGTAGCCCATGTCCATTCAATGCGAGGTACTGACCGGCGCCGACGGCGCCCGTATCGGCATCGCCACCCTGGACGCGCCCAAGGCGCTCAATGCCCTGACGTTGCCCATGATCGAAATGCTCGACGAACGGCTGCGCGGCTGGGCCAGCGACCCCGGGATCGTCTGCGTGCTGCTGCGCGGCAACGGGCCAAAGGCCTTCTGTGCCGGCGGCGACGTGCGGGCCCTGGCCCAGGCCTGCCGCGAACACCCCGGTAGCGTGCCACCGCTGGCAGCGACCTTCTTCGCCCGTGAATACCGTCTCGACTATCACCTGCACACCTATCCCAAGCCTCTGTTTTGCTGGGGCCATGGTCATGTGCTGGGCGGCGGCATGGGCCTGCTGCAAGGCGCCGCGGTGCGCATCGTCACTCCCAGCAGCCGCCTGGCCATGCCCGAAATCAGTATCGGCCTGTATCCCGACGTTGGCGCCAGCTGGTTCCTGGCCCGCCTGCCCGGCAAGCTTGGCCTGTTCCTGGGGCTCACCGGCGCGCCCCTCAATGCCCGCGACGCGCTGGACCTGGGCCTCGCCGACCGCTTCCTGGGCGAGCATCAGCAGGAGGCGCTGATCGAAGAGCTGTTGCAGTTGAACTGGCAGGAGCAGACCGCCCTGCAGCTCAACAGCCTGCTCAAGGCCGAACAGCACCGTGCCTGCGTGGAGCTTCCCGAAGGGCAATGGCTGGCACGTCGGGCCGTGATCGACGAAGTGCTCGACGTGGCCGACCCCGTCGCGGCCTGGCGCGCTCTGGCCGGCCTGGCCCGGCATGCCGATCCGTTGCTGGCGGCGGCGGGTCAACGCTTGCATGAGGGCTGCCCGTTGACGGCGCACCTGGTGTGGGAACAGATCCGTCGGGCTCGGTACCTTTCACTGACCCAGGTGTTCCAGATGGAGTACACGATGAGCCTGAACTGTTGCCGTCACCCGGAGTTCAGCGAAGGGGTGCGCGCGCGCCTGCTGGACAAGGACAACACCCCGCACTGGCACTGGCCGGATGTGGCGCAGGTGCCAGCGGCGGTGGTGGAGGCGCATTTCAGCAAGGTCTGGGAGGGGCGGCATCCGCTGGCGGAACTGGGATGACGCATCGCGGGGCGTGTCCGCACTCGGTCAACGCGACCAGCCCCGCTCGCCACCTCGCCCGCCGTCTGGTCGACGGTCGCGATTGCCCTGCCCGTTCGAATGCCAGCGATCACCTCGGCGATCATCATTGCGATAGTCGTGGCGGTCGCGATCGCGCCCATAGTCGTAGCGCTGGCGGTTGCCATAGTCGTAGCGCGGGTTGCCTTGCCAGCGCGGCTGCACGCCGGGTGCCGGATACGGGCGGTACTGTGGCACTGGTGCGGGCCGGTAGTAACGCGGCGCGGGCTGGTAGTAATAGCGTGGCTGCGGCGCCACATAGTAGCGATCCTGACGGTAGTAGCCAGGGTAAACATAGCGATCGCTGGTGTAGTAGTCACGGCGGTAGTAGCCGTTGCCCGCATAGTAAGGGGCGCAGGCGGATGTCAGCAGTCCAAGCAGGACGATGAGCAGGATTCGTGGGTACATGGCGGCCTCCTGGACCGCAGGGGTGCCCGGCACAGCGGCGCTGGCGGGCGTCGACGGCAATGCGTTCATCGACACTGGATAAGACAGTCGCGCCAGGGTTCGGTGCCATTTCTGCAACAAATTGAAACAGGTCGTATAACCCTGAAAAACATGCAGTCATTTTTCGGTCATCTCACTAGAATGTGGCCACCGGCACACTTCACGGGAAGATCATGCCTTCGCCCTCCGCCCTGTTCTCGCAACGCTCGCTGATCCTCGCCCTGCTGCTGTTGCTGGCCTGCGGCTTCCTGGCCACCTCGCTGCTGAGCTACTACGCCTCGCGCGGGGCGATCCGCGACGGGATCGTCAACACCGAACTGCCGCTGACCTCCGACACGGTCTACTCCGAAATCCAGAAAGACCTGATTCGCCCGGTGCTGATCTCATCGATGATGGCCCAGGACACCTTCCTGCGGGACTGGGTACTGGGCGGCGAACAGGACACCACGCGCGTCACCCGTTACCTCGGCGAAGTGATGGGCAGCCAGGTCACCTGCACCAGCTTCTTCGTTTCCGACCGCAGCCTCACCTACTACCAGGCCAAGGGCGTACTCAAGCAGGTACGCCCCGATGCCTGGCGCGACGCCTGGTACTTCCGCCTGCGCCAGTCGAACAAACCCTACGAGATCAATGTCGACCTGGACATGGCCAACCAGGACAAGCTCACCGTGTTCATCAACCACCGCGTGCACGACTACCAGCAACGCTTCATCGGGGCCGCCGGGGTGGGCTTGAGCGTGGAGTCGGTGGTACGCCTGATCGACGACTATCAACGCAGGTACCAGCGTTCGGTGCTGTTCACCGATGCCCAGGGCAAGGTCCTGCTGACCGGATCCGACGGTGGCCCCCACGGCTTGCGCGCCGGCCAGCAATTGGCCGACAGCAACCAGTGGCAGGCGTTGCTGGCGCGCATGCCGACACCCGCCACCGGCAGTCATGAGTACACCGACAACGACGGCCACAGTCACTTCCTCAACGTGCGCCTGCTGCCGGAGCTGGGCTGGTACCTGCTGGTGGACAAACGCGAGACCGGCGCCCTGGAGCGCATCCGCCAGTCGCTGTACCTGAACCTGGCGATCTGCGCGATGATCACCCTGGTCGTGCTGTCACTGCTCAACGCCATGGTCAAGCGCCACCAGGACAACGCCGAGGCGCTGGCCACCCTCGACAGCCTCACCGGCCTGCCCAACCGCCGCAGCTTCGACCTGCTGGCCGGCCAGGCGCTGATCGAGGCCCAGCGCGACAGCGCGCCGCTGGTCGCCCTGCTGATCGACCTCGATCATTTCAAGGCCCTCAACGACACCCACGGCCACCTGGCCGGCGACGAAGTGCTGCGCCAGTTCGCCAATGTGCTGCAGGGCAGCCTGCGTCAGTCCGATATACTCTGCCGCTGGGGCGGCGAGGAGTTCATCGTGCTGCTGCGTGAAGCCGAAGGCCGCCATGCTATCGAAGTGGCGGAGAAGATCCGTCGGCGCACCGAGCAGCTGACCTTCAGCTATGCCGACCAGCCACTGCGCCTGACCGCGAGCATCGGCCTGTCCGCCCTGCAGCGCGCCGACAGCCTGCACAGTCTGCTGACCCGCGCCGACCACGCCCTCTATCGTGCCAAACAAGGCGGACGCAACCGCGTCTGCAGCGAGATGCCCGGAACCGACCATGCCTGACCCCCAACGCTGCCCCGCCTGCGGCGCCCTCAACCAATGCGGCCTGACCGACCCGCGCAACGCCACGCAAGGCTGCTGGTGCTTCGAGGTGGACATCGACTCGGCAGTCATCGAAGCCCTGCCCGCCGAACTGCGCAACAAGGCCTGCTTGTGCCCGCGCTGCGCACAGGTGGACGCACAGCTCAAGGCAGCGCAAGCGCGCACGATCCGTTAGACTGCGCGCCGGTTTCCTGCAAGCGGCCCACCATGCGCCTCGACCGATTCCTCGGCAACCTGCCCTGCTACAACCGCCAGCAAGTGCGTCTGCTGCTGGCGCAACGGCGTGTGCGCGTGGACGGCGTGGCGACCGCCGACCCGCTGTTGGAGGTGCGTGAATTCAGCCGCGTCGAAGTGGACGAGCAGGTACACCAGGCCGGGCGCCCGGCACGCTACCTGATGCTGCACAAGCCCAGCGGTTGCGTCAGCGCCACCCAGGACCCACAGCACCGCACCGTGCTCGACCTGCTACCGGTGGTGCTGCGCGACGAGCTGCACATCGCCGGGCGCCTGGACTACAACACCACCGGGCTGATGATCCTGACCAACGATGGCCACTGGTCGCGGCGGCTGACCCAGCCACGGACCAAGCAGCCCAAGACCTATCTGGTGCACACCGAGGACGAGATTGGTGCGCACTACGTCGACAGGTTCCGTGAAGGGTTCTACTTCGCCTTCGAAGACCTCACCACCCTGCCCGCGCAGCTGGATATCCTCGGCCCGCGCAGCGCGCGCCTGACCATCGTCGAGGGCCGCTATCACCAGGTGAAGCGGATGTTCGGACACTTCCAGAACAAGGTGGTGGGGCTGCATCGGGAAAGCATGGGGTCGATCACACTGGACCCGATATTGCATCCTGGAGAGTTCAGGGCGCTGACCGACGAGGAAATCGCCTCGGTCTGAGCGGATCAGCATTCGGCGGTTTCCCACGAAAGATTTCCTCCAACGGCACTTGCGCGATCCTACCCGCGCTGCTTGACTGCTAACTCGTCGGTCTGCATGTGACCAACCAGTCACAACCGTAGTCCAAGACGCCCTTTACCGGCCACCCGGGGTCTCGATGCCCTGGGGCACGGTAATCGCCCGCCAAAACAATACCGTCGACACCAACGTCAAGGATCGACACAAGGGCCCACCGGTTTTCAGTTCCAGGCGAATGCCTACCTGTCATAAAGCACGTGCACCCTGATGGCCAGTCCGGTCGGTTCGGCGCCAGTCCGCCAAACAACCACGCAGGCCACCAGGTGACGCGGATACCCTTTTTGCGCCAGGAGTCGATGACATGAGGCCAGAAATCGCTGTACTTGATATCCAAGGGCAGTACCGGGTTTACACGGAGTTCCATCGCGCGCAGGGCGCCGAGAAGACGATCATCCTGATCAATGGCTCTTTGGCCACCACGGCGTCCTTTGCACAGACAGTGCGCAGCCTGCATCCGCAGTTCAACGTGGTGCTGTACGACCAGCCGTACGCCGGCAAGTCCAAACCCCACAACCGTCATGAACGGTTGCTGACCAAGGAGGCCGAGGCGCATATCCTGCTCGAGTTGATCGAGCACTTCCGTGCCGATCATGTGCTGTCGTTCTCCTGGGGCGGCGCCTGCACCCTGCTGGCCCTGGCGCACCAGCCGCGATTGGTGAAAAAGGCCATCGTCAGCTCGTTCTCGCCGGTGATCAACGAACCGATGCGCGACTACCTGGACCGTGGTTGCCAGTACCTGGCCGCCTGCGACCGCTACCAGGTGGGCAACCTGGTCAACGACACCATCGGCAAGTACCTGCCGTCGTTGTTCAAGCGCTTCAACTACCGGCACGTCAGCAGCCTGGACAGCCATGAGTACGCGCAGATGCTCTTCCACATCAACCAGGTGCTCGATCACGACCTGGAGCGGGCACTGAAGGCCGCGCGCAACATCGATATCCCGGTGTTGTTCATCAATGGCGACCGCGACGAATACACCACCGTCGAGGATGCCCGCCAGTTCAGCCGCCATGTCGGACGCAGCCAATTCAGCGTGATCCAGGGCGCCGGCCACTTCCTGGACATGGAGCACAAGACCGCCTGCGAGGACACCCGCAATGCCATGCTCGGCTTCCTCAAGCCGGCCCAGCGAGAATCGCGCCAACGCTACGCACAGGAACCGAGCCAGCATGCACTGGCGATCTGAGCGCATCGGCGTCCTGTAGCCCTCGTCACCCGCAGGCTACGGGCCGCCGAAAGGCTTTTTTACAAGCTTGGGGCTTCTCATTCGAGGAGGGTTCTGGTAAAAAGTCTAGCTTCGAAGCGGGTATAGTTTATTGGTAAAACTATAGCTTCCCAAGCTATTGAGGAGGGTTCGATTCCCTCTACCCGCTCCATCTCGCATTCCCCGCACGACGTTCCATTAACGTCGTCGCTGTCAAAAGGAGCCTCGGCTCCTTTTTTCGTTTCTGCGCTTGAAATTCAAAGCACCGCTGAGAATGCCAAGGTCAATCCTCATTGCCCTTCTCGGTCTTCAAACGCCGACCGAACGGCCTCCACGATTCGCGCTGCGAGGCGCTCGTCGTCGAGCTGCGGATATTGCTTCTTGAGCTTGCCTGAAACATTCCAGCCATTCTCCTTAACCGAGCGAATGATGCGGCTTGCATCCTGGTCGGGCATCTCCACAACATCTTTTAAACGCTCTTGGGCGAGCTGGAAAATGACAAGGATCCTGGCTTCTTCCGCCATCTGCGTTCGAATCGTGTATTCGACGACGCGCGCGGTATAGAGAACATGTGCGGTCAGATCCGGATAGCGCCAGGCGAAGCGCGCATCATCGTAATCGTCGAACTCGAAGTTGCTTGGCGTACCGTCTTCGTAGGCCACAAGCGTGCCAAAGCGACAGGATGCCGCATACCGCCGCATGAAGGGTCGGGAGAACTGCTCCAGTGTCGCATCATAGCCGGCCCGGAACTCGGTCGAGCTGGTAATGGTCGCTGAAACAGGCAATATCACGCCATTCGGAACCGCCTGATCCCGAACCAGAGTGTCGTTGATCAGGAAACGGTGGATTCGCCCATTTCCGTCTCTCATCGGATGGATGTAGACGAAGCCGAACGCCAATGCCGCGGCGCGCGCAAGCGACTCGGCGCCCCGGGTGGCCATCTCGAATTCGTTGAGGCCAGCAAGCATCGGGGCAAGGTCGTCAAAATGAGGGGCGACGTAGTGCACGATGTTCTCGCGCATCGTGGATTGCCCTACAAAAACGGGGGAGCGCCGCAACCCCAGGCCAAATGCATCGTGCCCCAGGATACCTACCTGCAAGAGATGCAGACTTCGGTCACTCAATGGTTCTTCGATATGGCCACAGTGTTGCGCGATGACATGTGCAAAGCGCTGGATGCGGCTGGCTTGGCCTTCCTCTTTTTCAATCAGAAAGCTCGCGCGCGACTCTTTCAACGTCAACCAACTCGCCGTCCGCATCAGGATGTCGGGGCCGAAGGTCTGATCGAGCTCTCCCAAAGCGGCTCTCAGGTCAAACTGCAAGGTTTGCTGCACGGTGTCGGTTCGCCGGATAAGCGGGCAAAACTCAGGCGTGCCTGGCAGATTGTCGTTGACCCGCCAGCGGCGAGATCGAAGCGGCGCCGTGCGGGTCAGGTAGTGGGCGGGCGACACGGCATCGATATAGGCGCCATTGGTCACATCAGGCACATCCAGATGTTGCCCCGTCAGCCACTCGAATAGAAAACCGGTGCGGCGAGCGTACTGGCCAAAAGGGGAACGCCGGCACCAATCTTCGACTGGCTCGGGTCCTACGACGGCAAACAGGCGGGCGAAGAACTCAAGGTGAATCTCCTCGTATTTGAGCCCGAATTCGAAGTGGCCTGCAAAACCATCGTCGGGCCGGTAGTTGGGCGGAAACCTGTTTTCTACTTGACTACCGGTATCGCGGCTTGCTCGCACTGTGCCGATGGCCGAATCGACGCGCAGAGGTTGTACCGGATTAACTCCGTACCGAGTGGCTAACGCCTTGAAACCGACCTGCATGGAAAAACCCCTACCGGAAGCCCAAAAACGCTAATATTTTTTGACTATCACCGCAAAACGATACCGCCAGCCGTCAGACGCAAAAATACTACGGAACACACAAATTCGCTACCGATCCAGATGGTTTACTCAAAAACGATAATGAAAGCGCTCCTCGCGAATTCCTTAGCCACTCATCTCCGTTGCCCGAAGTTTGTCCTATAACCGTTCGATTCACTCTCGCGCTCCAACTCGTATTCCGTCCACGTCGTCTCTGTCAAAAGGATCATCAACGGCTTTTTTCGTTTCCAGCGTACCTTTGTTGATCTGGCCCATGGCCATAACCACGCCAATTGGCTTGAATGCCCAGTCGTTCGTGGCGACTGACCGCTACGCTTTGTGAAGCACCTCCAAAGGACTGCGCATGTTTCTCTCCCGCTGGCTACCGGGTCTGGCCAACCTGCTGCACTACCGCCGCGAGTGGTTCCACGCTGACCTGCAGGCCGGCCTGTCGGTGGCCGCGATCCAGATCCCCATCGCCATCGCCTATGCGCAGATCGTCGGCCTGCCGCCACAGTACGGCTTGTACGCCTGCGTGCTGCCGATGATGGTCTATGCCCTGGTCGGCAGTTCACGGCAATTGATGGTCGGCCCGGACGCCGCCACCTGCGCCATGATCGGCGGCGCCGTGGCACCGCTGGCCATGGGCGACCCGCAACGCATCGCCGAACTGTCGGTGATCGTCACCGTGCTGGTGGGCGTGATGCTGATCGCTGCCGGGGTGGCGCGGGCCGGCTTTATCGCCAGCTTCTTCTCGCGGCCGATCCTCATCGGCTACCTCAACGGCATCGGCCTGAGCCTGCTCGCCGGGCAGTTGTCGAAGGTGGTGGGTTTCAAGATCGAAGGCGACGGTTTCATCCTCAGCCTGATCAACTTCTTCCAGCGCCTGGGCGAGATCCACTGGCTGACGCTAGCCATTGGCCTGGCCGGCCTGGGCCTGCTGATCTGGCTGCCACGGCGCTATCCGCGGCTGCCGGCGGCGCTGGTGACCGTGGTGGTATTTACCGCCCTTGCCGGACTGTTCGGCCTGGACCGTTTCGGCGTGGCGATCCTCGGCCCGGTGCCGGCGGGCATTCCCGAGCTGGCCTGGCCACAGAGCTCCCTGGCGGAAACCAAGAGTCTGCTGCGCGACGCCCTGGGTATCGCCACCATCAGTTTCTGCAGCGCCATGCTCACCGCCCGCAGCTTCGCCGCCCGCCACGGCTACGCGATCAACGCCAACCATGAGTTCCTCGCCCTGGGCGTGAGCAACCTGGCCGCCGGTATCTCCCAGGGCTTCGCCATCAGCGGCGCCGACTCGCGCACCGCGGTCAACGACATGGTCGGCGGCAAGAGCCAGCTGGTGGGCATCATCGCAGCCCTGGTGATCGCCTTGATCCTGCTGTTCTTCACCGCGCCCATGGCCTGGATTCCCCAGGCGGCGCTGGGCGCCGTGCTGCTGATGGCCGGTTGGGGGTTGATCGACGTGAAGTCACTCAAGACCATCCGCAAGCTCAGCCGCTTCGAGTTCTGGCTGTGCCTGCTGACCACGGTCGGCGTACTCGGCCTGGGCGTGTTGCCGGGCATCGTGTTCGCCGTGACCCTGGCCATCCTGCGCCTGCTCTACAGCATCTATCAGCCCACCGACGCCGTGCTTGGCTGGGTGCCGGGCATCGAAGGCCAAGTGGACGTGCGCCAGCACAAGGATGCCCGTACCGTGCCAGGCCTGGTGGTGTACCGCTTCGACGATGCGATCCTGTTCTTCAACGCCGACTACTTCAAGATGCGCCTGCTCGAAGCCGTGCAGAACGTGGAAAAAACCCAGGTGGTGCTGTTCGATGCCGAAGCGG
Source organism: Pseudomonas sp. TE6288 (assembly GCF_054062095.1). Classification (NCBI taxonomy): domain Bacteria; kingdom Pseudomonadati; phylum Pseudomonadota; class Gammaproteobacteria; order Pseudomonadales; family Pseudomonadaceae; genus Pseudomonas; species Pseudomonas sp. TE6288. The sequence continues at coordinate 132,817 of NZ_JBSSEW010000005.1, read as the reverse complement.
TGACCAGCATCGACGTCAGCGGCATCGCCGCCCTGCGCGAGGTACGCGACACCCTCGCCGCCCAGGGCATCCATTTCGCCATCGCCCGCGCCCGTGGCACTTTCCTGCGCATGCTGGTGCGTTCCGGGTTGGCGCGGGAGATGGAGGAGAAACTGCTGTTCGGCTCGGTCCGGGCGGGGATTCGGGCGTATCGGGTATGGCGCAACAGGGCTCGGCGGGAGGGTGCTGCGGATTGAGGGAGGGGGTGGCTTGCGATCCCACTTGGGCGGGCGGGTGCCAGGCGATGGTCTTGCAGCGCTCTCAAGATCGAGCGCCGCCCGCGCGGCGCATCGCGGATGAATCCGCTCCTACATTTTGTTGCAACGTGCCGAACCTGTCAGGCCATGGCTGCCCGCCTTGGCGCAGGGCTTGAGACAGGTGGAGCGGTAACAATGCCCACCGAGAAATTGCGTCGCGCGCACAAGATTTACAACCATGGCCTATCAGGCATGGTCACGTTGCAACAGATGTAGGAGCGGATTCATCCGCGATGCGCCGCGCGGGCGGCGCTCGATCTCATAGACGCAGACGATCCATCGTTGAAAACTTGCGTTACGGCACACAAGCCCGCGCAACAGCCTGTGTCCCCTGCCCAAGCAAGCTGATCAACCCACAGGGCAGGCTCCCCCGCCACTGCAGATAGTCATGCCCAGCCGGAAACTCCACCTGTTCCACCCGATACCCTTTGGCCAGCAACACATCACGCAAGTGGCGGTTGGTGTCGAGAATTTTCGGCCCTTCGAACAGACCCGACTGCAAGTAGAACCGCAACGGCTGGCGCGGTGCCTTGACGTACTCACGGGTCAGCCAGCCAGGTTCGTCACCGGCCATCGGCCACCAGTAGGAACCGGACATGCTCAGCACATTGCCGAACAACTCCGGGTGCCTGAGGCCCAGGTAGGCCGACGCCAGACCGCCATAGCTCGACCCTGCCACCACGGTGCGCGAGGCTGGTGCCGCGAGCCCCTGGTGGCTGGCCCAAGGCATCAGTTCCTCGGCCATGAACCTTGCGAACAGTGGGTTGGGCGGCAACTCCCGCTCACGGCTTTCGCTGCTGTGGTTGGCGATGATCAGCGCGGCAGTGGGCGGGATCAGGCCGTCGGCAATCAGGTTGTCGAGTATCGTCGGCGTCGGCACTTGACGGGTGTAGGCATGGGCATCGAACAGCACCAGCAAGGCCTGGTCGGCCTTGCCCGGGCGCCAACCTGCCGGGCGGTAGAGGTAGATGTCGCGCTCGTTGCCCAGCACCTCGCTGGCCAGGCGCCTGCGCTCCAGGCTACCACGGGCCACCCCGGCACGCTCGGCCACCCACGGCTGGGGCGGCGCATCCGCAAGTTCCAGCCGTGAGCGCGACAACCAGGCGTCGCCACTGCCGTCGGCGAAGGTATTCGGATTCAACGGATCGCGCCGGGTACTGGCCAGGATCACCCGGCGGTCGTCGGACACCGGTACATCCGGTGCCATCTGATAACTCAGGCGGGTCGTCGCAGGTACCTCGAAACTGTGGAACCAGACATCGCTCGCGCCCAGCCGGGACAGCGGTTCGTGATTGCCTGTGGGGGCACCGAACATCCTCACGTTGTCCCGTGCCCCGCGCCAGAGGAAGGTGACCAGGCGCTTGCCGGGTTGCCCAGCAATGGCCTCGACCAATGGCGTTCCCTCAACGGCACGGGCCTGCCAGAAGGCCTCGCTGGTGCCACCCGTTGCCAGGTGCTGCTGCAGGGCGTGCAGGGTCGGGCTGAGCAGCGCCGCCGGCGTACGGTGTTGCTCGCCGACAGGCAGGACCTGCTCCAGGCTCAGGCTGAAACGCGCCGCCGGGCGGATCGCCAGGGGTTCGGCGCGCACCGCGTAACGACCATCCTGCGCCGCGACGAACAGGAACTCGCGGGGCTGGTCCAGACCGTCGATCAGCAGGCGCAACGGACGCCCGTCGGCATCCAGCAGGCGCAGGCTGACGTCGCCGTCGAGCCGACCACGCACCAGGTCCCCGGCCTTGAGCGCCAATTGCCAGGCTGGCGGATACGCTGCGCCGACCTGGCCGGCAACTGGTTTTCCCACCTCGAGATCGGCGTACGCACCCGCCAAGGCCAGATTCGAATAGAGCGTGGCCAGCAGGCATGCTCCGCCCAAGCGCTTCAATCGCTGCATGCTCACCTCAGAAGTCGACGCTGGCGGAGAGTTTGAGCGTGCGCGGTTCGCTGACAGTCGCATAGCCATCGTTGAACACACCGGCCCAGTAGGCGCGGTTCTCGACGTTTTCCAGGCTGGCGCGCAGGGTCACGTCCTTGCTCAGCACCTTGGTCGCATAGCGTGCGCCCAGGTCATAGCGGGTCCATTGCGGGATCTTCAACTGGTTGGCGGAATCGAGGTACTGGGAACTGCTGTGAATACCCAGGGCGGTCAGGGTCAGGCCCTCGACCCCAGGCAGGTCCCACTCGGCGCCGAGGTTGGCCGACCAGGCCGGCACGCCGCGGGCGGTGTTGCCGTCCATGGCGCCATTGGCGGTCTTGCTCAGCACCGCGCGGGTATAGGTCACGCCACCGAGCAGGCGCACGCTGGGGATGACTTCGCCGAACATCGTCCACTCCACGCCACGGTTGCGCTGCTCGCCGTCATCGGTGTAGCGATTGCTGGGCTTGTCGTAGATCATGCTGGGCTTGTCGATCTGGAACACCGCCAGCGTGTGGGTGAAGTCGCCCAGGTCCCACTTCACCCCGGCCTCCATCTGCTTGGCGACATAGGGCGCGAACTGCTCGCCATAGTTGGCGGCCTTCTGGTCGGTGACCATGCCACCCTGGGTCAGGCCTTCGATGTAGTTGGCATACAGCGATACCGGCGCCTCCCAGGGCTTGAGCACGATACCCACGGCGGGGGTCAGCTTGCGCTCGTCGTACGAAGGGTTGCTCATCTTCTGCCGCACCCGCTGGGAACGCACCCCGAGGGTGAGCAGCACACGCTCGTCCATGAAGCCCAGGGTATCGGCCACGGCAAAGCTCGACAGGGTGTTGTCGCCGGTCTTGCTGCTGCTGCCGTGGTCACCCGCGATGATCGCCTTGCCCGGGTGGTAGATGTTGGTGGGGTACTTGGCACCGGTGACCGTCGGCGCACGGCCGATGTCCTGGTGCAGCAAGGTGGTGCTGAGCACCAGTTGGTGGCTGACCGGACCGGTCATGAAGTTACCGCGCAGGCCGGCCTCGGTCGACAGGCTATGGGTATAACCGGCCTGGTTGTAGGTTTCGCCCGTCGCCGTGCCGTCGGCCTTGTTCACCACCACCCGGGTGCCGTTGAGGAAGCCATCGTAGCGGGTGCGGGCGCCACCGACGCTGGCGTAGGCGGTCCAGCTGTCATCGAGCTGGTACTCGCCACGCACCACCACGGCCTTGCTGATCTGCCGGGCGTGGATGCCTTCGAGGATGTTGGTGTCTGGCTTGGGTGCGCGGGTTACCTGATTGAGGCCGCTGAAGCCGGCCATCATCGGGCTGCCGTTCTCCAGTTTCTCGTGGCTTTCGTAGGCATCCAGCTCGAGCTTGAAGTCGTCCCCTCGGTAATCCAGTGCCAACGCTGCCAAGGTGCGGTCCTTGGACTGCTCGTCGACGCCGGTGTCGCCACTGCCGTAGACACCATTGAACCGAATGCCGAAGCGCCCCTCGGCAAAGCGCCGCCCGACATCGATATGCTCGGCGACATAGCCATCGGACACGTAGCTGCTGGTCAGCCGCGTAAGCGGTGTGTCGCCGGCACGCTTGGGCACCAGGTTGACCACCCCACCTACGCCACCGTTGGGCGCCATGCCATTGAGCAGCGCCCCCGGCCCTTTGAGCACTTCGACGCGCTCGAGGAATTCGGTCGGCACATGGCCATCGGGCGCCAGACCGTAGAGACCACCCAGCGCCAGCTCGGTGGAGTCCAGCGCATAGCCACGGATCATGAAGTTCTCGTAGGCATGCCCTTCGCCGGTGCTGAAGCGGATCGACGGGTCGTTGCGCAGTACTGCGCCGACCGTGCCGCTTTGCTGGTTCTCAATGGTCTTGGCGGTGTAGGCGGTGACGCTGAAGGGGGTGTCCATCAAGTCGCGGTTGCCCAGCATGCCGATGCGCGCGCCGCGGGCGACCTGGCCGCCACTGTAGCTTTCCGGCAGGTCGCTGTTTAAGCCAGAGGCATTGACCGTGGTCGTCCCCAATGTCAGGGCGCCCTGGTCGGTCGGGCCGCGCAAGATGATCACGCCGTTTTCCTCCAACGCCACCAGGTTGCTGCCAGCCAGCAGTTGGCTCAGCGCCTGCAACACTGTGTAGCGCCCCTGCAAGGCAGGCGTGCTGCGCCCGGCCAATACACGGCTGTCGGCGGCAATCGCCACTCCCGAGGCACGGGCCAGGGCATGCACCGTGGCCTCCAGCGACTGGCCCGGCAAGTCGAGGTTCAGCGGCTGGCTATCAGCCAGGGCCAGGCCGCTGCCACCCAGGGCGCAGGCCAGGGCCAGGCGCCGCAGGGGACCGGGGAAGCGGGAGGTGAAAAGCGACATGATCAGTCCTTGCAGGAGGTGGGTTCACAGCTGATGACGCGGCAGTGGCGGTTTACCCCTCAAACGATTTTCAGAGGATCAGCGCGGCACGATCAGACGTTGCCCACCCAAGGCCTGCACGCTGACCGGCAGGATGCCCGGCAAGGCATCGAGCAATACCTCAGGCCGGTCACTGGGGAAACTCCCGGTCAATCGCAGGTTGACCAGCCCGGGATCGACCTTGACGGCCTGCGCGGCATATGCGTTCAGCTCACCGATCACCTCGACCAGCGGTTGGTCGGTGAACGACCACCAACCGCGCTGCCAATGCGCATGGTCGGGCCCATACTGGCCACCGGCGCGCAGGCTGCCCAACCGCCCTTCGCCCTCCAGGCAGATGCGCTCGCCAGCCTGCAGCACCTGTTCGCCGCCCTGCAGATCGCGTACCTGTACCCGCCCCCTGGCTACAGCCACCTGGACCTGGCCACCACGGTCGCTGACCGTGAACGCGGTGCCCAGCACCTCTACCACGCCGAGGCGGGTACTGATCAGGAATGGCCGCCACAGCTCATGGGCCACATCGAAGAAGACATTGCCGTGCAGCAGCAGGACCTGGCGCTGGCCGTGATCGAAGCGCACGCGCAGGTTGCTTTCGGCCGCCACCAGCAACTGGCTGCCATCGGGCAATGCCAAGGCCTGCGGCGCTTGCGCGTGGGCTGTCTGCAGGTCCTGGCCGAACGCTGCGGTGCGCTTGTACATCCAGCCCAGCCAACCACCTGCGGCCAGCAGCAAGGCCAGCGCGCCGCCCTGGCGCAGCACCCGCCGACGCCCCACATCACAGGCCTGCGGTTGCAAGGCGCCACGCAGTTGCGGAGCGAGGCGGTGAACCAGTTGCCAGCGCTGCTCGGCCTCCAGCCAGGCGCGCTCATGCTCGGCGCTGCGTCCGCGCCAGCGCTGCACCAGGCCATGGGTCTTGCGCACGCGTTCGGGATCATCCCCTTGCAGCGCCGCCAGGTAGACCAGCGCCTGCTGCACTTTGCGCGGCGCGGCCGGCTCAGTCATGACGGCTCGCCAGGCGCAGTTCGGACAGGTCAAAGACCGCCCGGGCGATATGCAGCTCGACCGACTTGGCCGACAGCCCCAGGGCCTCGCACACTTCACGGTGGCTGTGGCCGTGCAGGCGCACGCGAACGAACACTTCGCGGCGAAGTTTGGGCATGCGTTCGATGCGGGCAATCAGGTGCTGCAGCTGTTCGCGCGCGATCATGATCTCTTCCACGCTGGGGCTGAGCCAGTCGGCCCGTGCCAGCCAGTCTTCCAGCGCCGCCAGTTCGGTGCTACGCCGACGGTGCTGGTCGATGCACAAGTTGCGCGCCGCCTGGAACAGCAAGGCCCGGGCATTGATTACCGGTGCGTTGAGCGCATGGGCGTACGCCTGGACGAAGCTGGACTGGGCAATATCAGCGGCGTCATCAGGGTTGCGCAGCCGCCCGCAGAGGTAGCGGCGCAGATCACTGTAATGGGCAAGCAGGTCGTCGACGGCTGCCTGGAGGGCTGGCCGGGCCTGCCAACTGGAAAGGGAGGTCATTGCGGATGTGGCGAGGGCCGTTAATAGGAATTCCTATCATTCTCACACATGTCAATCGGCCATCGCCAGCATCATGTTGCCGATCAGTAACCCAGCTTGCGCAGCAACTGTCCTTCGTTCTGTGGCATCGGTCGTTTATAGAAACGCATCAGCTCACCGGCACGGTTGGTGAAGATGCCGTCGACGCCGGCTTTCATCGCCTTGTCGAAATCCACTGCCTCGTCGAGGGTGTACACGTGCACCAGCAGCCCCTTGTCGTGGCTGGCCTGGTTCATCCACGGCTGGATCAGGTCGGAGTAGCTCTGCTCGCCAAGGTGGGTACGAATTGCCGAAGGGCCGGTACCAATGGCGCCGCCGGCCTTGGCATAGTCGAGCCAGCGCTGGAACTCGGCACGGTCCTTGGGTTGCTGACGGGCGTAGAAGGCCGACTTGTCCTGCTCGCCGGATTCGTCGAAGTCTTGCCCCGAGGCGGGTTCGATGCTGCCCTTGGCCACCCACAGCAAGAGGATCTTCGGCACCTGCGGCATGGCCTCGTGCAGCAGCTTGAGGCTGTTGCGATCGAAGGTCTGCAAGACCACCTTGCCCGGCTTGTCGAGCCAGCCACGGGCCTCGAGGCGCTTTTTCAGGTCCTGCTCGATACCGGGAAACTGCGCCGGCTCCTTGGTCTCGATGTACAGGCCCGGGTGACGCTCGGGGTTGCCTTCGGCGATATCGATCACTTCGTCCAGGGTAAGGATGCGCTGGCCCTTGAACGCTTCGCGGGCACGCTCGGGATAGGCCTTGTTGAACCAGCTGCCGGCGTCCAGCGCCTTGAGTTCGGCCAGGGTGAAGGCGCTGACCGGGCTCGCCTTGCGCTCGGGGTAACGTTCGGCGACGTCGCTGGTGCGTGCCAGCACATCGTCGTGGACCACCACCAGCACGCCATCGCGGGTGCGCTGCAAGTCCATTTCCAGGTAGTCGGCGCCCAGTTCGCGGGCCAGCAGGTAGGCGGGAGTCGTGGACTCGGGAGCATCGAACGAGGCGCCACGGTGAGCGATCACGGCCGGATGCGGGATGTCCTGGGCCTTGGCGAGGGCCTTGCCGTCGGAGGCCTGGGCCGCGGTACTCGCCAGCAAGGTGGCCAGGAGAAGGGTCTTGTACATGGGTAGTCCTTTGCAGATCGGGGCCGGCCCCTGGAAGACGCCGGCAAGGTCAACGGTGCAGTCCTTGAGGGCGCAAGCCTCGCACACTCTGCATGACATGCTAAAGTCCCCGGCGTTTTCCGCCCCACCCAATGGACCGCCCATGCCCGCACTCGACGCCCACTTGCCCACCTGGGCCGACCTCAACCAGCGCCACCCCAGCACCGCCCTGCTGCTGGGCAATGGTGCCAGCCGCGCGCTGTGGAAACCGTTCGGCTACTTCTCGCTGTTCGAGGAAGCCCAGCGGGTGCGGCACAAGGCTTTGGGGGTGAGCGACCAGGCACTGTTCAAGGCCCTGGGCAGTGAGCTGTTCGAGCCGCTGCTCAGCACCCTGAACACCACCGTGCGGGCCAACGCCGCGCTGGCGATCAACTCCACCGCGCCGCTGAACCGCTACTACTCGATCAAGGAAGCGCTGATCCACGCGGTGCGCGCCGTGCACCTGCCCTGGCCGCGCTTCCCAAGCGCGACGCGTACGGCCATCAACCACGCGCTGCGCCAATACCGCAGCGTCTACACCAGCAACTACGACCTGATCCTGCCCTGGGCCGTGGCCGAGGATACGCAAGGTTTCGCCAACCTGTTCGACGAACAGGGTTTCTTCGACGTGCGCCGCAGCCAAGCCGACGGTATCCGCATCCTGCACCTGCACGGTGGCATGCACCTGCTCAAGCTGCCTGACGGCAGTACCCGCCGACGCAGCGCCGAACAGGCCGAACTGCTCGAAGGCTTCGCCGTGAACATTCCCGGCGAAGTACCGCTGTTCGTCAACGAAAGCCGCAGCGAAGACAAGCTGCGCGCCATCCGCAACTCCGACTACCTGTCCTGGAGCCTGGGACAGCTGGCCCGCGAACACGACGGACTATGCTTGTTCGGCCAGCACCTGGACACCAGCGACCAGCACCTGCTCGACGCCATCCGCCTGGCTCGGCCCAAGCACCTGGCCATCGCGATCCGGCCGCTAAGCGAGGCCTCGGTCATCAACCAGAAGCAGCACTTCATTGATCGCTTTGGCGATCTTTCGCAGGTTCCGCTGCACTTTTTCGATGCCTCCAGCCACCCCCTAGGCTTGGCTGAACTGGCCATCCCCGTTCCGGCCACACAGGATCGACGGCGCTGAGCCGCACACTTTGCAAATGTAAATAATTCTCGATAAGATCCGCACCCTTTCCTTCCCGCCAGCCCCGGAAAGCGTGCATGCAGCGCCCCAAACCCGACCCCGTCGCCCACGGTTTCTATGCCGACATCCTGCATTTCCTGCGCAAGCGCATGGACAATGCCAGTGACGCCGCGGACATGACCCAGGATGTGTTCGCCCAATGGCTGGGTTACCGGGATCGGGCCAAGGTGGAGCAGCCGCGCGCGTTCCTGTTCCAGGTGGCGCGCAACCTGCTGAGCGACCATTGGCGCAGGCAGAAGGTGCGCCATGCGGCGCTGGCCGACGACACCCTGCCCGAGCAGCAGAGCGCGCCGGCCAATGACCCCCTGGACCATGCCCAACAGCAACAACGGCTGGATCAATTGCGTCAGGTGCTCGCAGAACTCTCGCCGCGACGCCGCGAAGCCCTTATGCTGCACCGCTTCGAAGGCCTGACCCAGGCCCAGATCGCCGAACGCATGAACATTTCCGTCAGCATGGTCGAAAAGCACATCGCCGCCGCCCTGCTGCAATGCAAGCAACGCCTGGACAGTGACAACGGCACGGAGCAGTTCCCATGACCCCCACCGACGAGCTCGACCCGCGCCCGATCGACGCCCAGGCGGCGAGTTGGTTCAGCCGCAACCGCAACCAGCCGTCACGGCAAGACCGCAAGGCATTCGCCCGGTGGATGCAGACGCCCGAGCACACCCGCGCCTATCGCCAGTTCGAACAGCTGTGGGATGACCTGGCCGCACTCAAGCAAGCCAATCGCCCCGTACCCTTGCCGGTACGCCGGGCGCCACGCTGGCGCCCGGCCCTGGCCACGGCGGCGGCCCTGCTCTGCGCCATACTGGCCGGCAACCTGGGCGCGGGCAGCGAGGCCTTCAGCAAGCGCATCAGCGCCAGCCAGGCCCTGCAGGTGCTGCAACTGCCCGATGGCAGCCAACTGCACGTCAACGCCCAGACCCGCCTGCGCCTGGACTTCAGCGCCGAACAGCGGCTGATCCAGCTCGAACACGGCCAGCTGTATATCGAGGTGGCGCCCGACAAGGAACGGCCGCTGTTCGTCGATGCGGGCAGCGGCCACGTGCGCGTGGTCGGCACCGGCTTCGATGTGCGCCGGGGCGACCGCGAACTGGTGGTGACGGTCGCCCACGGCCAGGTGGCGTTCGACACCCCCGGCGAGCGACAACCGCCGTTGTTGCTCGGTGCCCGCCAGGGCGCCACCTACGACCTGGCACGCGGCACCCTGACCCGCCGTGAACTGGGCGAACAACAGGTGGCCGACTGGCGCGAGGGCCATGTGAGCTTTCGCAACCGCGAACTGGCCAGCCTGATTGACGAGCTCGGCCTGTATCGCCAGCAGCCGGTGGTGCTGGCCGACCCGACGCTTGGCCGCTACAAGGTGTCCGGCAATCTCGACGTCCACGACCCGGACGCCCTGCTCAATGCCCTGCCCGCCCTGTTGCCGGTCAAGACCACCTTGCTGGCGGACGGGCGGCTGCGCATCGAGCGGCGCTGAAAAAAATAATTTGAGAATTTTTATCATTCGCAGGTGAGGTTTTGTCGCAACATCGCGTCTTCCTCCCCGCCTGCCGCGTGATGGCGGGCTTTTTCCGGCCTTTTGCCGTTTGGGGGAAACCATGTTGTCCGCGTTGCGTCCATTGCACTGCCTGCCTGTCCGACCCACATTGCTGGCCCTGTGCCTGGCCATGAGCCTGGCCGCCGAAGCCGCACCGGTACCGTTCGACCTGCCGGCGCAACCGCTGGCGCGCTCGCTGAGCCAACTGGCCCAGCAGGCCAAGGTCCAGCTGCTGTTCGACGAGGCCCTGCTCGGCGGTGCCCAGGCACCGGCGCTCAAGGGCGACTTCGAAGCCGAAGTGGCTATCAGCCGCCTGCTGGTCGGCAGCCGCTTCAACGTGGTGCGCATGGGCAACACCTACGTGGTACGCCTGCGCGAAGACGACCCGACTGCCGACAACAGCCTGCAACTCGGTGCTGTGAGCATCGTGGGCGACGGGCAGCAGGTCGACGCTGGCAACGTCGGGCGCTCGACGCTCGACCAGGAGCAGATCGACCGCTACCAGCCCAGCAACATTCCCAGCGTGCTGGCGACCCTGCCGGGGGTGAACATGGGCGGCTCGTCCAAGCCCGGCGGCCAGACCATCAACATCTGGGGCTTTGGCGACGCCGAGGACGTGCCGATGACCCTCGACGGTGCGCCCAAGAGCGGCTTTGAGCGCTATCAGCAAGGCACCATCTTCATCGAGCCCGAGCTGATCAAGCACATCGAGGTCGAAAAAGGCCCGCACTCGGTCAAGACCGGCAACGGCGGCTTTGGCGGCAGCGTCAATATGGAAACCAAGGACGCCGGCGACTTGCTGCAAGAGGGCCGCAACAGCGGTGCGATGCTCAAGTACGGCTATGGCAGCAACGACCACCAGCAGATCTACAGCTCGGCATTGTTCGGCCGTACCGACGACGGTCGCATCGACGGCCTGGTGTATTACACCAAGCGCGACGGCGGCAACCTGAAGATGGCCGACAGCCTGCCCGACCCCACCGGCAAATGGCCGATCAACCCCCAGCGCATCCCCTACAGCGCCCTGGACCTGGACGGCGCTCTGCTAAAAACCAACATACATTTCACCGACGAGCACAGCCTGGGGCTGTCCTGGGCACAATCGGAAAGCCAGCGCTGGACCACCTTCTCATCGACCGCCTTCAGCACGCCCCCCACTGCGGCGGATATCAAGAAGTACGGCTACGAAGCTGCCCTCAAGCGTTTCCTCGCCAACCGCCGCACCATCGACACCACCTGGTCGGCCACCTACAAGTACCAACCGATCGAGAACCCGTGGGTGGACCTGCAGGTGAAGTACTCCGAATCGGACACCAAGCAGACCGATGAGCGCGACGCCACGGCGTTCTTCCAGCCCGCCACCGGTGGGCGCAAGATGGACACCGAGTACAAGGACCGCATGCTTGATGTGAAGAACACCAGCACCTTCCTCACCGGTCCCCTGGAACATGCGCTCACCGCAGGCGTGCAGGTGCGTCGCCATGACCGCGACACGCAGATGTGGATGCCCGGCAAGACCTACGAAGTACCCAAGTACAACTATGGTCACTACCAACCGTACTTCATGCCCAGCGGCCAGGTCGACAGCCAGGGCTACTACCTGCAGGACGCCATCACCCTGGGCGACCTGACCATCACGCCATCGTTGCGCTACGACCACGTGACCAACGAGGGCAAGCCCAACCAGGCGCCGTACTACAACAACCCGGAGGCTGGCCACGACTACAGCGACAAGACCTACAGCGGCTGGTCGCCACGTCTGTCGCTGTTCTGGAAGATGAACGAACAGACCGCGCTGTTCGCCGACTACAGCAAGACCTGGCGCGCCCCGGTGCTGGATGAACAGTATGAAGTGCAGGGTGTCGGCAGCCGCACCGCCACCAGTCGCAACCTCGACCCCGAGCGCATCACCGGTGTGCGGGTCGGCAGCATCAGTACCTTCACCAATGTGTTCAGCCAAGGCGACAGCGCGCAGATTCGCACCATGGCATTCCACAACAAGGTCACTGACGAGATCTTCAAGGCCACCGGCATCGGCTGCCAGGAGCAACTGGTCAGCGGCGGCACCATTGCCAACACCTGCGGCGACGGGCTGATGGGCAACTACCGCAATATCGGCGATGTGACCTACAAGGGTTTCGAAGTCGAGACCTTCTACGACGCCACCTATTGGTTCGGTGCGCTGTCGTACTCTTGGATGGAGGGTCGCCACGAGGGCGCGTACACTAACCCCTGGGGGCCGGATGTATGGGCCAAGGATGTACCGGCACCGAAATGGATCACCACCCTTGGCGTGAAGATCCCGGCCTGGGACGCCCGGGTCGGCTGGACCGCGCAGTTCGTCGGCGCCACCCACCACCTGCCCAGCGACAAGTACTTCGAGGGCCCGGCCAGCGCGCTCGGTGACCGCTACTACGACAACTTCGGCAACGAGAAGTACCAGATCCATGGCCTGTTCGCCAACTGGAAGCCGCAACAACCCTACCTCAAGGGCACCGAGGTCAACCTGACCGTGGATAACCTGTTCAACAAGGCCATCCGGCCGGAGCTGTCGGGTGAGAACGCCTATACCCAGGGGCGCAATGCCAAGATCAGCGTGACCCGGTTCTTCTGAGCCCGCTGGCAGGCAATGATGCAACGGAGTGCATCACCTGCCGTTCGACACTCGCTCCTGGGCCCTGGCGACATTCACCTGCATCGCCACGATGGCCAGCTCATGGACTGCCTGGGCGACGGCATGCGTGCCGCGCGCCTGCATCCACGACAGGATGTCGGCGAGGTGCCAGAGCGAGAGCGTGCCGTCATGCACCGGGGCCGGAAAGCTGCGGTGATGGGTGAGCATGAGCTTGCGCATGTTCTGCCGGGAGACCCCCACCAGCTCCGCCACATCGGTCAGGCCGACCAGGTCGGGACTGGCCTCGATCAGCCGGGCATCCGGCAACACTTGCCGCACATCCGCCAGGGCGCTGTGCAGCGCCTCCCGCGCCGTGCCGCCCTCGCGGGCGAAGGCCAGGGCCAGACGGCCCGGTTGGCCGCTACCGACCACTGCATCATCGCAACCGGCCTCCCCCAGGCGCTCGATCAGCGCATCGACGTCCATGTCCTCGGTCAATTGGTATTTGAGGGTGAACTCGTACTCCATCACTTTCGCTCCACTGACTGATTGGCTATCGCGCGTGTATTGGCTTCGGGGATCGACTGCGCGCTAGTATGGGCGAGAGGACATGGTTGTCAAATGACAACCAAAGAATAACGACCGGCGGCCCTCGGAACAGACCGACTCCATTACATCCCGGAGCCATGAGAGCCATCGTATGAGGGCTGCCAGGTGCTTGGCGACAGCCTTTCAGCGCCTATCAGATCGAGCGCCGCCCGCGCGGCGCATCGCGGATGAATCCGCTCCTACATTTGTTGCAACGTGACCATGCCTGATAGGCCATGGTTGTTAGCCTTGTGCGCTCGACACGATTTTTCGGCGGGCATTGCTGCCGCCCCACCTGTCTCAAGCCCTGCGCCAAGGCTGGCAACCATGGCCTGACAGGTTCGGTACGTTGCAGCAAATGTAGGAGCGGATTCATCCGCGATGCGCCGCGCGGGCGGCGCTCGGTATCCCAGGCGCTGCATCTTTCCAGTCAACCGACCGGTAGCCCACGCAAAGCATGAATGGACCTTAACCAGCGATCAGCCCATCCGCCTTCAACAACGTCTCCAGACAATGCTCGCGCACCCCATAGAACGCCTTGAGCTCGGCGATTTTCTCCAGCAGACCCGCATTGTCCTGGGGCTGCCGACGCTTGACCGCAAGGATCATCTTGTTCTTGTTGGTATGCTCGAGCGAGATGAACTCGAACACCTTGGTCTCGTAGCCGCAAGCCTCCAGATAAAGGGCGCGCAAGCTGTCGGTGAGCATCTCGGCCTGCTGGCCCAGGTGCAGCCCGTACTGCAGCATCGGTTGCAACAGCCCTGGGCTGTGCAACTGCGGGCGGATCTGCTTGTGGCAGCACGGCGAGCACATGATGATCGCGGCGTTGCAGCGAATACCGGTGTGGATGGCATAGTCGGTGGCGATGTCGCAGGCATGCAAGGCGATCATCACATCGATGGCCTCAGGCACCACGCTGCGCACATCGCCGCATTCGAACACCAGGCCCGGGTGCTCCAGGCGCGCGGCGGCGGCGTTGCACAACTCGACCATGTCCGGGCGCAGCTCGACACCCGTGACCTGCGCCTCACGGGCGAGGGTGTTGCGCAGGTAGTCGTGCATGGCAAAGGTCAGATAGCCCTTGCCCGAACCGAAGTCGGCGACCTTCAGGCTCTGCTGGGGGTTCACGGGCGCGTCGCTCAAGGCATGGTCGAAGACCTCGATGAACTTGTTGATCTGCTTCCATTTGCGCGACATGGACGGGATCAGCGCGCCCTGCGCGTCAGTCACCCCCAGGTCGCGCAGGAACGGCCGCGACAGCTCCAGGTAACGCTTCTTCTGCCGGTCATGCCCACCCGCGCCCGTCTCGCGGGGCGCCTGCTGGGCCAGGTGCCGGCGCAGCATCGGCTTGCCCTTCTTGCTGAACTCCAGTTGCACCTCACCGGCCGGGGTGAACAGGTGCGCGTTGCGAAAGCTCTCGGGGAGCAGTTCGGCCACCAGCGCCTGCGCCTCGTCCAACCCCAGGTTGCGAGTAATGTCGCGGGTCTGGTGACGGTAGACCAACGACAGGCAGGCCTGGCCCTTGATCTGCACCGCCTTGGCGATGATCCGCTGCAGGGTCTGGTCGGTACCGACATGGCGGGCCAGCACCAGCTTGCTCAGGCTGCCGTCGCCCAGCGCATCGGCGAGCAGGCTCAGGAACTGGGCGCGCGCGTCCGGCGCGCCAGGGGCGGAGGAAGGGGAAGACATGGAAACGGGTGCCTCGAAATGCGGGGAGCGCGATGCGCAATGCCGGGCATTCTACGTCGATGATGCCCCTGGCGAAACATGCCCTTGCTCGCCAACGGTCAGTCGAGAATCACCAGGCGGTTGGGCAGTTCGTTGCGCGCATGGGTCGGGGGTACATGTTCGCTGAGCAGCTCGCCGCAGGCCTCGATACATTCGACGAAACCCTGCAAGGTATGGCCCTGGCGCACCTGGTCGGTGAAACGGGCGACGATCGCCTCGCGCGCCTGCTCGGGCAGGTGCCGGGCGATGCCCTCGTCGACCAGGATCTCGACATGGCGCTCGGCTTCGCTGACGAAGATCAGCACGCCCGTGGCCCCGGCGGTACGCTGCAGGTTGAGCTCGAGAAACTGCTGGCGGGCCAGGCCCGAAGCGCGCCGGCGGCGCAACATCGACGGCACCACCCAGGCAGCCAGGCGCGGATGGCGCAACACCAGGCACAAGCTGATGAAGGTCAGCATCTGCGCCAACAACAGGCCATTGACGCCGATACCACCCAGCCACACATGCAACGCGCCGGGTATCAACAAGGCCAGCAAGGCGGCCCAGATCAACGGCAAGTAGGGGAAATCATCGGCGCGGCGGGCCAGCACGGTCACAAGCTCCGCATCGGTGCGCCGTTCGGCGCGTGCAATCGCCTCGGCGATCTGGCGCTGTTCGTATTCGGTCATGCCATCGTCTCTCGAGCGTTCTTATCGTTGTTATCCCGGCAATCGGGTGGGCGAGAGTGTATCTCAACAAATGCCTCATATAAGGCATAATCCGCGACTGCGTCGGATCATGGATGAATGATCCACAACACGGCCAGCGGACACGACAACAACAGGCATACGAAACGTCTCGGCCCACCGCTATCACTCGACAACGGAATTGATGATGAAACTGTCTTTGCTGGGCCTGGCCATGGGCCTTGCCAGTCAGGCGGCCCTTGCCGCCCCTATCGCCCCGCCCCTGCAGGACAAGCAGGCGTTCGTCGACCATCTGATCAGCCAGATGACCGAGGCCGAGAAGATCGGCCAGCTACGCCTGATCAGCATCGGCCCCGAGATGCCCCACGCGAAGATCCGCGAGGAAATCGCCGCCGGACGCATCGGCGGCACCTTCAACTCGCGCACCGCCCCGGAGAACCGTCCGATGCAGGACGCGGCCATGCGCAGCCGCCTCAAGATCCCGATGTTCTTCGCCTACGACACCATCCATGGCGAACGCACCATCTTCCCGATCGGCCTGGGCCTGGCCTCGTCCTGGGATATGGACGCCATCGCCAAGGTCGGCCGCACCTCGGCCGTCGAGGCGGCCGCCGACTCGCTGGACATGACCTTCGCACCGATGGTCGACATTGCCCGCGACCCGCGTTGGGGGCGCACCAGCGAAGGCTTTGGCGAGGACACCTACCTGACTTCGAAGATCGGCCAGGTGATGGTCAAGTCGTTCCAGGGGTCGAGCCCGGCCAATGCCGACAGCATCATGGCCATCGTCAAGCACTTCGCCCTGTACGGCGCCGTGGAAGGGGGCCGCGACTACAACACGGTCGATATGAGCCTGCCGAAGATGTACAACGACTACCTGCCGCCCTACCGCGCCGCGCTCGACGCCGGTGCTGGCGGGGTAATGGTGGCGCTGAACTCGATCAACGGCGTGCCGGCCACGTCCAACACCTGGCTGATGAACGACTTGCTGCGCAAGCAGTGGGGCTTCAAGGGCGTGACCATCAGCGACCACGGCGCCATCCAGGAACTGATCCGCCATGGCGTGGCCCGTGACGGCCGCGAAGCCGCCAAGCTGGCGATCAAGGCCGGCATCGACATGAGCATGAACGACACCCTCTACGGCGAAGAACTGCCTGGGTTGTTGAAGTCCGGTGAGGTCAGCCAGGCAGAACTGGACCAGGCAGTGCGTGAAGTGCTGGGCGCCAAGTACGACATGGGTCTGTTCAAAGACCCCTACGTGCGCATTCCAAAGCCTGAGACCGACCTGAAGGACTACTACGCCGAGGACCGCCTGCACCGCGAAGCCGCGCGTGACGTGGCACGCCGCGGCCTGGTGCTGCTGGAAAACCGCGAGCAGACCCTGCCCCTGAAAAAAGCCGGCACCATCGCCGTGGTCGGCCCACTGGCCGATGCGCCGATCGACATGATGGGCAGTTGGGCCGCCGACGGTAAACCGCAGCACTCGGTGACCGTGCGTGAAGGTTTGCGCCGCGCCGTCGAAGGCAAGGCCAAGCTGGTGTACGCCAAGGGCTCGAACGTCACTGGCGACAAGGCAATGTTCGATTACCTGAACTTCCTCAACTTCGACGCCCCGGAAATCGTCGACGACCCGCGTCCGGCCGCGGTGCTGATCGACCAGGCGGTCAAGGCCGCCAGGCAATCGGACGTGGTCGTGGCCGTGGTCGGCGAGTCCCGGGGCATGTCCCACGAGTCCTCAAGCCGCACCACCCTGGAGATCCCCGCGGTACAACGCGACCTGATCAAGGCGCTCAAGGCCACCGGAAAACCCCTGGTGCTGGTGCTGATGAACGGCCGTCCGCTGTCGATCGCCTGGGAACGCGAGCAGGCCGACGCCATCCTCGAAACCTGGTTCAGCGGCACCGAAGGCGGCAACGCCATCGCCGACGTACTGTTTGGCGACTACAACCCGTCCGGGCGGCTGGCCATCACCTTCCCGCGTTCGGTCGGGCAGATCCCGATGTACTACAACCACATGCGCATCGGCCGCCCGTTCACCCCAGGCAAGCCGGGCAACTACACCTCGCAGTACTTCGAGGAGCCAAACGGCCCGCTGTATCCGTTCGGCTACGGCCTGAGCTACACCAGTTTCGAACTGTCCGACCTGACCTTGTCGCAGACCGAGCTAAAGCGCGGCGCGACCCTCAAGGCCAAGGTCGTCGTGAAGAACACCGGCAAGCGTGACGGCGAGACCGTGGTGCAGCTGTATATCCAGGACCAGAGCGCGTCGATGAGCCGCCCGGTGAAGGAGCTGAAGAACTTCCAGAAGCTGATGCTCAAGGCCGGCGAGTCGCGAACCTTGACTTTCGACATCAGTGAGCAGGATCTGAAGTTCTACAATGGCCAACTGCAGCACGTTGCCGAGGCTGGCCAGTTCAACGTGCAGGTCGGCCTCGATTCCGAAGCGGTGCAACAGCAGAGCTTCGAGCTGCTGTAAGCCAGACCCGGCCCCATCGCGGGGCAAGCCCGTTTCCACACATCACGCTGTGGAAGCAGGCTTGCCCCGCGAAGAGGCCGGCACAGACAACAGCAACCCCGGATCCGCCCCATGCCCTCAACCTTCCGCACCCTGCGCCTGGGTTTGATCATCCTGCTGATCCTGGTCGGCACCACACTCAGCGCCGGCTGGGCCATGCACCAGGCCAAGCGCGAGGCGATGGCAACCGACGCCCGCCGGGCCGGCCAGCAACTGGGTCTGTATGCCAACGCCCTGCATACCCTGATCGAGCGCTACCGTGCATTGCCTGCGGTACTGGCGCTGGACCCTGAACTGATCGCCGCCCTGCGCGGCCCGGTTACCGAACAGGTGCAGGACGCCCTGAACCGCAAGCTCGAACGCATCAACGGCGCCGCCAACTCTTCCACCCTGGAGCTGTTGGACCGCACGGGCCTGGCCATCGCGGCCAGCAACTGGCGCCTGCCGACCACCTATGTCGGTTCCAACTACGGCTTTCGCCCCTATTTCAAACAGACCCGCAGCCAGGGCAGTGGCCGCTTCTACGCCGTCGGCGTGACCAGCGGCGTGCCAGGTTATTTCCTGGCGAGCGCGGTGAACGATGAACATGGCCGCTTCCTCGGCGCCATGGTGGTCAAGCTGGAGTTCCCGGAGCTCGAGCGCGAGTGGCGCCAGGGCAACGACATCCTGCTGGTCAGCGATGCCCGCGGCATCACCTTCATTGCCAACCAGGACGGCTGGCGTTACCGCGAACTGCAACCGCTGTCCGGTGCCGACCGCGCCGAGCTGGCGGAGACCCGCCAGTACGACAAGCAGCCGCTGGTGCCCCTGCAGCACCAGGCCCTGACTCGCTTCACCGACACCAGCCACCTGACCCGCGTGCAAGGCCCGGATGGCACCGCCGAGTACCTGTGGGAGCGCCTGCCCCTGGAGGCCGAAGGCTGGACCCTGCACCTGTTGCGCAAGCCGCAGGTCGCCGAGGATGGGCGCAACGCCGCCCTCGCCGCCGCGGCGATCTGGCTGAGCCTGGTGTTCGCCGCGCTGTTCGTCAGCCAGCGCCTGCGCCTGGCCCGTCTGCGTCAACGCAGCCGCGAGGAGCTCAAGCGCCAGGTCGAGGAGCGTACCCGCGAGCTGCGCACGGCCCAGGAAGGCCTGGTGCAGTCGGCCAAGCTGGCGGCGCTGGGGCAGATGTCGGCCGCGCTGGCCCACGAGATCAACCAGCCTCTTACCACCCAGCGCATGCAACTGGAAACCTTGCGCCTGCTGCTTGATCATGGCCGTCATGACGAAGCCCGCCAGGCCCTGGAACCGCTCGAGCAGATGCTCAGCCGCATGGCCGCGCTCACCGGCCACCTGAAGACCTTCGCCCGCAACAGCCCCGGAGGCCTGCGCGAACGCCTGGACCTGGCCACCGTGGTCGACCAGGCATTGCACCTGCTGGACACCCGCATGCGCGCCGAAAACGTCGAGGTGGCGCTGTACCTGGCGCGCCCGGCCTGGGTCCGTGGCGATGCGATCCGCCTGGAGCAAGTGCTGATCAACCTGCTGCGCAACGCCCTCGACGCCATGGCCGACAAGCGCTACAAACGCCTGGAGATCCGTATCGAGGCGGACGATGCGCAGTGGCGCCTGAGCGTGCTCGACTCCGGTGGCGGCATCCTCGACACCGACCTTTGCCGGGTCTTCGACCCGTTCTTCACCACCAAGCCGGTCGGCGAGGGCCTGGGCCTGGGCCTGGCCATCTCCTACGGCATCGTCATCGATGCCGGCGGCCACCTGCAGGTCGAGAACCTGCCGGGGGGCGCCCGCTTCAGCCTCACCCTGCCCCGCGACCTGGAGACGGTATGTTGAATTCAGTGATCGTTGTCGATGACGAAGCCAGCATCCGCGCTGCGGTGGAACAATGGCTGAGCCTGTCGGGCTTCAACGTGCAGCTTTTCGAGCGTGCCGAGGAGTGCCTGGCGCAACTCCCGGCGCACTTTCCCGGCGTGATCCTCAGCGACGTGCGCATGCCCGGCATGTCCGGTCTGCAGTTGCTCGACCGGCTCCAGCAGGCCGACCCCGACCTGCCGGTGATTCTGCTCACCGGCCACGGCGATGTGCCCATGGCGGTGGAGGCGATGCGCAACGGTGCCTACGACTTTCTGGAAAAGCCCTTTACCCCACAGCACCTGATGGGCAGCCTGCGCCGGGCCCTGGAAAAACGCCAGCTGGTCCTGGAAAACCGCCGCCTGCATGAGCAGGCCGACCTCAAGGCCCAGCTGGAGAACACCTTGCTGGGCATGTCCCAGGGGTTGCAGCAACTGCGCCGACAGGTGCTGGAGCTGGCCAGCCTGCCGGTCAACGTGCTGATCCGTGGCGAAACTGGCAGCGGAAAGGAGCGCGTGGCGCGCTGCCTGCACGACTTCGGCCCGCGCGCCGACAAACCCTTTGTCGCGCTAAACTGCGCGGCCATCCCCGAAACATTGTTCGAAGCCGAACTGTTCGGCCATGAAAGCGGCGCCTTTACCGGCGCTCAGGGCAAGCGCGTCGGCAAGCTGGAGTACGCCAATGGCGGTACGGTGTTCCTCGACGAGATCGAGAGCATGCCCCTGGCCCAGCAAGCCAAACTGTTGCGGGTGATCCAGGAGCAGAGGCTTGAGCGCCTGGGGGCCAACCAGAGCATCGCCGTCGATCTGCGCATCATCGCCGCGACCAAACCGGACCTGCTTGAAGAGGCCCGTGCTGGGCGCTTTCGCGAAGACCTGGCGTACCGCCTCAACGTTGCCGAGCTGCGCCTGGCACCGCTGCGCGAGCGCCGTGAAGACATCCCGCTGCTGTTCGAACACTTCGCTCGCACCGCCGCCGAACGCCTGGGCCGCCATGCCCCACCGGTCGGCGGAGGACGATTGGCGCAGCTGCTGGCCCACGACTGGCCGGGCAATGTGCGTGAGTTGGCCAATGCTGCCGAACGCCATGCCTTGGGGCTGGATTCGCAGAACCTTGAGAGCCTGCCAGGCGGGCAGTCGCTGGGCGAACAGATGGAGGCGTTCGAAGCCCAATGCTTGCGTGCGGCGCTGCGCCAGCACCGGGGCGAGATCAAGGGGGTGATGGAGGCGCTGCAACTGCCGCGGCGTACGCTGAACGAGAAGATGCAGCGCCATGGCCTGGTGCGTGAGGACTTTCTCGGCAACGAATGAGCGGATTTCCGCTTATCGGTCCAGGCAAATGAGCGGAAGTTCGCTTACTGCATGCTGAATCGCCGGGACTGCCTGGCAGCCCATCGCTGGCAAGCCAGCGCCCACCAGGCACCATGCAAGCCAGATACGGTGGGAGCTGGCTTGCCAGCGACAGGGCACAAGACGCCCCCAAATGGACCACCAAGTACCCCTTTGGCACACCTCCTGCAAAACCCTTCTCAAGCTGCGCCCCGAGCGCGCTCCACAAAAACAACGAGAAGGTATCCCTGATGGATAACGCCAGCACTCTGCCCACCGGGGCGGCCGTTGCGCCCGCCGCGGAAAAGTCCACCGCCAGCCGCCTCAAATCGATCTTCAGTGGTTCCATCGGCAACATGGTCGAATGGTACGACTGGTACGTCTACGCCGCATTCTCGCTGTACTTCGCCAAGGCTTTCTTCCCCGCCGGCGACACCACCGCCCAACTGCTCAACACCGCCGCAATCTTTGCCGTGGGCTTCCTCATGCGCCCGATCGGTGGCTGGCTGATGGGCCTGTACGCCGACCGCAAGGGCCGCAAGGCGGCGCTGATGGCCTCGGTGCTGCTGATGTGCGCCGGCTCGCTGGTCATCGCGCTGACGCCGGGCTACGAGACCATCGGCGTCGCCGCACCGGTCCTGCTGGTCATCGCCCGCCTGATGCAGGGCCTCTCGGTAGGGGGTGAATACGGCACCTCGGCCACCTACCTGAGCGAGATGGCCAGCAAGGAGCGCCGCGGCTTCTTCTCCAGCTTCCAGTACGTCACCCTGATCTCCGGCCAGCTCATCGCCCTGGCGGTGCTGATCGTCCTGCAGAACACGCTGACTACCGAGGAGCTGTACGCCTGGGGCTGGCGCGTACCCTTCGTGATCGGCGCGCTGTGCGCGGTGGTCGCCCTGTACCTGCGCCGTGGCATGGAAGAGACCGCCTCCTTCACCAAGAAGGAAAAGTCCAAAGAGAACCTGATGCGCACCCTGATGCGTCATCCCAAGGAACTGATGACCGTGGTCGGCCTGACCATGGGCGGTACCCTGGCCTTCTACACCTACACCACCTACATGCAGAAGTACCTGGTCAACACCGTAGGCATGAGCATCAGCGACTCGACCACCATCTCGGCGGCCACGCTGTTCCTGTTCATGTGCCTGCAGCCGGTGATCGGCGGCCTGTCCGACAAGATCGGCCGGCGCCCGATCCTGATCGCCTTCGGTGTGCTCGGCACCCTGTTCACCGTACCGATCCTCAGCACCCTGCACACTATCCAGACGTGGTGGGGCGCGTTCTTCCTGATCATGGCCGCATTGATCATTGTCAGTGGCTACACCTCGATCAACGCCGTGGTGAAGGCCGAGCTGTTTCCCACCGAGATCCGCGCCCTGGGCGTGGGCCTACCCTACGCGCTGACCGTGTCGATCTTCGGCGGCACCGCCGAGTACGTGGCCCTGTGGTTCAAGAGCAACGGTATGGAGACCGGTTTCTACTGGTACGTCACCGCCTGCATCGCCTGCTCGCTGCTGGTGTACGCGACGATGAAGGACACCAAGCAGCATTCGCGGATCACCACTGACTGATCCCTGCTCGCCAAACGTGAAAAAGGGGCGCTACGATTGACGGAGCGCCCCTTTTTAATAGGCGTGTCCCAAACAATAGCGCTATTCGGCTCACAACATGAGCTGAATAGCGCTATTATTCGGCTCATGACCTCAAAACAGCACACCGCTGCAGACACCTTCTGGGTGTGGCAGCAGGCCGACTGGCCCGGCTTTCGCTGGAACGAGTCGCAACTTGCCCCCTTGCTCAGGGACTGCGTACAGGCGCAGGGTTGCCTGCTGGGCAGAGCGGGAGCAGTGACCGAGGCCAATGCCAACCTGGACACGCTCGATACCCTGTTGCAGAACATTGTCACGTCCTCGGCCATCGAGGGTGAACAGCTGAATGTGGAGTCCGTTCGCTCCTCCCTCGCCCGACGGCTTGGCATTGCCGAGCCGGGAACAACCACGACACGCAGCGAGGGCCTGGCCGAGCTGATGGTGGACGCGACCATGGGCTATGTTCGCCCACTGGATCAGCCGCGCCTGTTCCTCTGGCACCGCTGGCTGTTCCCCGAAACCGACGACTCGCTCGCACCTCCCCTGCCAATCGGCGCATGGCGCGACCATGCCCCGATGCAGGTGATATCGGGGCGTATCGACAAGCCCAAGGTGCATTTTGAGGCACCGCCACGCGCCGGCCTGGAGCAGCAGGTGCAGCAGTTCCTCGACTGGTTCGAGAGCAGCCGCCATGATCGGCAACTCGATCCCCTGCTGCGTGCGGGCCTGGCCCATTTCTGGTTCGTCACCCTGCACCCCTTCGCCGATGGCAATGGCCGCCTGACCCGCGCCATCACAGACCTGGCATTGGCCCAGGGCGAGCAGCGAGCGGTGCGTTTCTACGCCATGTCCAGCAGTATCCTGGAAGATCGCTCCGGCTACTACGCAGCCCTTCAAAGCAGCCAGCGCGGCGACCTGGACGTCACACGCTGGCTAGCCTGGTTCCTTGCCACCTTGCTGCGCAGCCTCCAGCAAGCGCTGGTGCGCATTGACCGGGTGCTGGCCAAGTCGCGCTTCTGGCTGATCCATCGGGGCGATGGTTTGTTGCCCGAACAGGTCAAGGTGCTCAATCGACTGCTCGATGGCGGGTCTCGCGGCTTCGAGGATGGCATCAGCGCCAGCCAGTACCAGGCCGTGGCCAAGGTCTCCAAGGCCACGGCCACCCGGCACCTGGCCGACCTGCTGCAGAAAAACTGCCTGGTTCGTCTGCCCGCTGGCGGGCGAAGTACCCGCTATACGGTGAACACCCAAGCGACCTGACGCTTGCACGAAATGACGCTGCTGGAACAGGTGCAAGCCGCCTTGCGGCCTGTGCATGCCTCCCCAGGAACCGCTGCCGCCACGCCTTAATTTCCCATTAATTGTCTGGGCACATGCTGATATGGCCCTGTCGTCGGTCTGCGCTTTTCATTCTTGCGTTCCAGGGCTGATCGGCGAGCAGGGCGCCAGAAGACTGCATTGAAGGTCATTCACGCCCTAACCAATCTAATTATTAGATTTTTATCCATTATTTTTTGCGCTTTTTAATCAAATTTGCAGGCGTAATATTAAACCCATAGAAACAACAACCCCTGGCACTCATCGGAGCAACGACCATGAAAAACAAACTGATCCTTTCCCTCGCACTGTCGGTACTGGCTACTGGCGCCTTCGCCGAAGGCGGTTTTGATCGCACCAACGCCCACACCTTTGCCGCTGCACAGAGCCAGTCGGCCACCTACGCAGAAGATGGCTTTGATCGTACTGGCGGCCAGCGCTTCGCTGAAGACGGCTTCGACCGCACCGGCGGCCAGCGCTTCGCCGAAGATGGCTTCGACCGCACCGGCAGCCAGCGCTTTGCTGAAGACGGCTTCGACCGCACCGGCGGCCAGCGCTTCGCCGAAGATGGCTTCGACCGCACCAGCGGCCAGCGCTTCGCAGAGGATGGTTTCGACCGCACCAACGGCCAGCGCTTCGCAGAGGATGGTTTCGACCGCACCAACGGCCACCGCATCAGCTGATCACTGATGCGCGCTACCAGCCCGGCTTCGGCCGGGCTTGATCATTTGCAGTTGAGCCAAGCCTTGGCAAACTAGGCGCCTCGTCCCCCACCAGGAAGGGCCTCGCGGCCTTGCGCAGATGTACTACTACGAACCCGCCAAAGGCCACGGCCTGCCCCACGACCCATTCAACGCCATCGTCGGCCCACGGCCCATCGGCTGGATCTCCAGCCATGATCGCGAAGGCCGCCTGAACCTGGCGCCCTACAGCTTCTTCAACGCCTTCAACTACATCCCACCGATCATCGGTTTCTGCAGCGTCGGGCGCAAAGACAGCCTGAACAACATCGAGCAGACCGGCGAGTTCGTCTGGAACCTGGCTACCCGGCCGCTGGCCGAGCAGATGAACCAGAGCTGTGCAGCGGTGGCGGCAGATATCGACGAGTTCGCGCTCAGCGGCCTGACCCCGGCCCTGTCCAACGTGGTCAAGGTGCCACGCGTGGGCGAGAGCCCGGTGAGCTTCGAATGCAAGGTCAGCCAGATCGTCCAGCTCAAACGCACCGACCAGGAACTTGTCCCCAGCTGGCTGATCCTCGGAGAGGTAGTGGCGGTGCACATTGCCGAGCACCTGCTCAAGGACGGCATCTACGACACCGCCGCCGCCGAGCCGATCCTGCGTGGCGGCGGCCCGGCCGACTACTTTGCGCTGGGCGAGCTGTTCAAGATGGCCCGTCCACAGGTCTGATCAGAAGAGCAGTTCGCCTTCCTCGCCTACGCCCTGCAGGCGTTCGAGTTCAGCACAAGCGGCCGTGTCGGCCGCGATCGCCGACTGGAACACCTGCCCGTCGAGCACTTTGTGAAAGCGCGGCGCACCGCCCATGCCCAGGGCCTTCACGGCGATCGCCGCGTGGTAGCCGCCGCCTTGCACCGGGACCATCGCCGAGACCGCTTCGAAGTGGGGGAATTCTTTACGTGCCATGCTGCACTCCGCCTGAATGATGTAGGGGCGGCATTCTACACATCAGGCGAAGGTATGCAGGTCCAGGCTGCTGACCACCTGCGCCTGGACCAGCTCGCCGAACACCTCCAGGGTGGGCGAGGCGAAATAGCCGCTCATCGCCTGCTGGTCGCTCCAGCTGCCGCTGAGCAGCCACAGATCGGCATCGACCTGCGAACGCTGCACACTGAAGCTCAGGCAGCCGGGCGCCCGCAGCGACGGCTCCAGCAGGTCGCGCAGGCGCATGCCGAGTTCCGCCGAACGACCGTTGCTGGCGCGGATGAAAGCCAGGTGAGTGACCGGTTGAGACTGGGTCATGAACGATCTCCTTGAAGCGCTACGGACGGGAAAACAGGCTGCCAAGATTAGGGCCCCGCCCTCGCGCGACGTTAGGTCATTACTGCCGAGCGATTGCCTGATCCTGCCGTGCGACAGGATCAGGCAATCGAACGACAGCATTCGACTAGCGCCCGACATTGGCCATACCTATGCTGGCCCGGTCAGTAGAGGAACCACGCCATGACCACGCTCCCGCCACCCGACTCGACCCTTGAGCTGCAGCGCCAGGAACTGGCCGCGCTGATCCAGCGCCACGCCGGCCAGCCCCATGGCCCGGCGTCGGCCATCGAGGACCTTTACCTTACGTGCTACGAAGAGGAGATCCGCGGCATGCCCGCGCTGGCTCAACCGGCGTTGTGCATTCTTGCCCAAGGCAGCAAGACCCTGATCCTCGGCGACGAACATTACGCCTATGATCCGCTGCACTACATGGTGGTGTCGGTCACCCTGCCGATCAGCGGCGCCCTGCTCAAGGCCAGCCCCGAGCATCCCGCGCTGGGCTTGCGCCTGGACATCGACCCGGCGCAACTGAGCCAACTGATCGCCGAGAGCAGCCCGATGGTGGTGCCCAACCGGCCATCAGGTCTGGGCCTGTACGTGGAGAAAAGCGATCCGCAGCTTCTGGACGCGTTGATCCGCCTGATCAAACTGCTGGACTCGCCCCGCGACATTGCTATCCTCGCGCCGATGATCCGCCGGGAAATCTTCTACCGCCTGTTGCGCGGCCCCCAAGGTTACCGTCTGTACGAAATCGCCCTGGCCAACAGCCAGACCCATCGGGTCTGCCAGGCGATTACCTGGCTCAACAACCATTATCACCAGCCGTTGCGTATCGAAGACCTCGCCCGGGAAGTGAACCTCAGCGTCTCCACCTTGCATCACCGCTTCAAGTCGGTGACGTCGATGAGCCCCTTGCAATACCAGAAGCAACTGCGCCTGCAGGAAGCCCGACGCCTGATGTTCAACGAGGGGTTGGAGGCTGCCGTGGCCGGTTACCGGGTGGGCTACGAGAGCCCGTCCCAGTTCAGCCGAGAATACAGCCGGTTGTATGGCGCGCCGCCGATCCGCGACGTGGCAAGGTTGCGCGCCAGCGCCAACTGAAGGACCAGCCGCACCTGTGCAAGCCGGCATGCCTGTACACCCAGGGCACGGCCGTCGCAGCGCAATCAGCCTTGCACTGCCAACTGCCATTGCCCCTGATCCACCTGGATCAACGTCGGCCCCGGGCGCTCCACCGCCCGGCCCAGCGCCGCCTGCAACTGCGCCACGTCAGCCACCGACTCGGCATCGGCCCCCAACGCCCGCGCCACGCCGATGAAGTCCGGGGTGTGGATGTCCACACCGACCGGCTCGATCGCCCGGTTGACCATGTACTTCTTGATTTCCTCGTACCCCTGGTTGTTCCACAGCAGCACGATCAGCGGCACCTGCGCCTCGACTGCACTGGCCAGTTCGGGCAGGGTGAACTGCAGCCCGCCATCACCGATCAGGCATACCGTGGGCGCACGTGCCGCGCGCGCTTCGGCGCTGCCGAGCCAGGCGCCCATGGCCGCCGGCAACGCGTAGCCCAGCGTGCCGTAGCCGGTCGAGGCATTGAACCAGCGACGCGGTCGGGTCATGTCCAGGGTCAGGTTGCCGGTGTAGACCGGCTGGGTCGAATCGCCCACCAGCACGGCATCCGGCAGGGTTTCCAGGATGCTGTGCAGCAAACGGGTCTGGCTCAAGGTAGGCTGGTCCCAGGTGGCTGCGTTTTCCTGGCGCAGTCGGGCGGCCCGAGCAGCGCCCCAGTGACCATCACGCGATGGTTGCGCCTGCATGTGCAGGGCCACCAGCAGGGCCTCGGTCGCCTGTGCGGCATCGGCCACCAGGGCCAGTTCGGGCGGGTAGTTGCGCACCGTCTGGTCCGGGTCGATATCGATCCGCAGGAGGCTGCCGGGAATCTCGAAACCACCCTTGAACGTCACGTCGTAATCGGTCTCGGCCAGCTCGGTGCCGATGGCCAGCACTACGTCGGCCTCGGCCACCAGCGCACGGGTGGCCGGCAAAGTCTGGGTCGAGCCGATCTGCAGCGGATGGTTGGCCGGCAGCAGCCCCTTGGCATTGATCGTCAGCGCTACCGGCGCCTGCAGGTGCTCGGCCAGCCTGGCCAGCCCGGCGGCGGCGTCCAGGGCACCACCGCCGGCAAGGATCAACGGCCGGCGCGCCTTGGCCAGGCGCATGGCCATCTGCTGCACGGTCTGCGGCGCCGCGCCCGCCCGGGCGGTGCGCACCGGGCGGGCCGGTAGCAGGTGATCTGCGGGCTCCACCAGCACATCCAGCGGAATCTCGATATGCACCGGGCGCGGACGGCCACCGTCGAACACTGCGAAAGCGCGAGCCAACACCTCGGGCAGATCGTCGGCACTCATCAAGGTATGCGAAAACGCCGCCACCCCTGCCACCAGCCCGGCCTGGTTGGGCAGTTCGTGCAACTTGCCGCGCCCGCCACCCAACTGACTGCGCGACTGCACGCTGGAAATCACCAGCATCGGGATCGAGTCGGCATAGGCCTGGCCCATGGCGGTGGTGATGTTGGTCATGCCCGGGCCGGTGATGATGAAGCACACCCCAGGCTTGCCCCGGGTACGCGAGTAGCCATCGGCCATGAACCCGGCGCCCTGCTCGTGGCGCGGGGTGATGTGGCGGATCGAGGAGGCAGCCAGGCCGCGGTAGAGTTCCACGGTATGCACGCCGGGAATGCCGAAGACATGGTCGACACCATAGCCTTCGAGGAGTTTGACCAGCACTTCGCCACAGGTTGCCATCATCGAGTACCCGATTCTTGTTGAGACTGGTGCTCATGGAACCAAGTGCCGACTACCGCCACAATGCAAAAAAACACATACTAGCCATGACCTAATATCATGGCTTGTCACAATGAAACGCCTGCCGCCCCTCCCCGCCCTGCACACCTTCCTGGTGACCGCGCAGCACTGCAACTTCACCCGTGCCGCGCAACAGTTGCATATCACCCAGGGCGCGGTCAGCCGACAGATCGCCGGGCTCGAGGAACATCTGGGCTATGCGCTGTTCCAGCGCCAGGCCCGTGGCCTGGCCCTGACCCGCGAAGGACAGGACTGGCTGCCTCGGGTGCAGCAGGTCTTCGCCCTGATCGAGCAAGGCGTGCGCGAAGTCGGCGGGCGCAGTACGACGCTGCAGCTCAAGGCGCCGACCTGCGTGATGCGCTGGCTGCTGCCGCGGCTATTGGAATGGCAGGCGCTACGCCCGGATGTGCCGGTGGAATTGACCACCACGGTGCAGCATGGCGTGGATTTTCGCCGCGAGGGCTTCGATGCGGCCGTTGTGTATGGCGCGGTGCCGAACCATGGGCTGCAGGTACGCAAGCTGTTCGATGAACAACTGACACCAGTCTGCGCACCATCGCTATCTAGCGTCCCCTTGCAATTGCAGGACCTGGCGCGGCAGATGCTGCTGCACCCCTCTCGGGACGAGCACGACTGGCGGTTGTGGTTGCAGGCGGCCAATGCCGGCGTCGAACCCCAGGGACCGAAGCAGCACTTCGAGACACTGGACATGGCGATGGCCATGGCCTCCCAGGGGACCGGGATCGCCATCGGCGACTTTTCGCTGATTGGCGACGACCTGCGCGCCGGGCGTTTGTGCATGCCGTTCGAGCTGAAGGTGACGACCGGGAAGGGGTATTACCTGGTCAGCCCGTCGAAGAGCATGCCCACGGGGTTGGTCGAGTTGATGGAGTGGCTGCAGGCGCGTGCCCGCACATGACATCAATCGCGGGGCCCCGACTTGCCCCGCGATGCAGACGCCTCAGTAGCCGACCGTGAACCGTGCCCGCGAATGCGCCGGCTTCTCCAGCTCGTCGAGCATGGCGATGGCATAGTCAGCAAAGGTGATCCAGCTCTTGCCGTCGGCGCCGATCAGCAGGTGATCCTTGCCCAGGGTGTAGTGCCCGCTGCGCTGACCTTCGACGAACTCCGCCGACGGCGACAGGAAGGTCCAGTCCAGGGTCGGCTCCTGGCGCAGCGTATCGAGGAAGCGCACACCGGCATTGGCCTCGGCCTTGTAGGCTTCCGGGAAATCCGGGCTGTCGATCACCCGGTGCCCGGACGGCAGCAGCAGGCTGCCGGCGCCGCCCACCACCAGCAGGCGCTTGATCCCGGCACGCTTGACCGGCTCGATGATCGCGCCAGGCTCGATGGTCGAGAAATGCGCCGCGCTCAGCACCGCGTCACAGCCCGTCACCGCCGCCTGCAAGGCGGCACTGTCCTTGGCATCCAGCGCCTTGACCGTCACACCGTCACGGCCTTGCAACGCACTCGGATTGCGGGCGATGGCCACCACACTGTGACCCCGACGCAGGGCCTCTTCCAGCAACTGGCTGCCGGCGCGCCCGGTGGCGCCGATGATTGCGATCTTGCTCATGGGAAACACTCCAACAGGTTGAAAGGGGTTACCACTTCATCTCGCCCTTGGCGACCTTGGCGCCTAATTCAAGGGAGCTCTCGTCACCCAGGTTCGGGTAGCGCTGCTTCATCGCCGCGATCAGCGCGGCGGCATTGGCAGCCTTGGCGGTCTCGATGTCGAAATCACCAATGTAGCCGGCGGTAAAGCGCACCGCGTCCAGCGAACGGCTGCTGTCGCCCAGGTAATGCCCCGGGATCACCGTGCGCGGCGCGAGCTGTTCGATCTTCGCTAGGGTCTTCAGCCAGTCGGCGTGGGATTGAGCGGTCTGGGTGTCGGCCATCCACACATGGATGCCCTCGGAAACCACCACGCCACCGACCACTGCCTTGATCGAGGGAATCCACACGAAACTGCGGTCCGGCTGCGGACCGTCCAGGCCGACGACCTGCAGTGCCTGGCCTTCCAGTTCCAGGCGATCACCCTGCAATACCTGCGGTACAACCAGACGTGCCGGTTTGTCCGCGCCCATCTGCGGGCCCCAATAGGCCAGCTTGGCATCCATGGTCTTGCGGATATGCTCGACCGTGGCGGCCGAGGCGACTACGCGGGCCTTGGGGAACGCCTGGGTGATGGTGTCCAGGCCAAAGTAGAAGTCCGGGTCGCCATGGCTGACGTAGATGGTGGTCAGTTGCTTGCCGCTGGCACGCAGGCGCTCGACCACCTGCTCGGCCTGGGCCTTGCCGAACTGGGCGTCGACCAGGATGGCGTCGTGGGCGCCGCTGACGATCACCGAGCTGACCGGGAAGATCGCCGCGTGACCGGGGTTGTAGGCTTCCAGCTTGAGCGGTTCGGCAGCCATGGCCTGGCCGCCGAGGGTAAGGCAGGCCAGCAGCAGGCCGCGAAGGGGCGTGAAGAGAGACATTGCAAGATCCTGTGAGTGGGACGATGGGTGCAAGCTTAGTTGCCCGATCCAATACAAAAAATGCGATGCTTCGACATAGTTTGTTTCTAAAATCGGACAGATCATGGATCGGCTCAACGCCATGCGCGTATTCGTCACCGTCGTCGACCTGGGCAGCCAGTCGGCCGCCGCGGACCACCTGGAACTCTCCAGGCCCGTGGTATCCCGCTACCTGGCGGAGCTGGAGGACTGGGTCGGGGCACGCCTGATGCAACGCACCACCCGCAAGCTCAGCCTGACGGCGGCAGGCCTCGAGACCTTGCCACGTTGTCGGCAGATGCTGGAGCTGGCCGGCGACCTGCAAAGCGCCGTGCGCCAGCCGGACGACGCGCCCCGTGGCGAGCTGCGCATCAGCGTCAGCACCTCGTTCGGCCAAGCCCAGCTGGTGGATGCGCTGGCGGCCTACGTCAAACGCTACCCCGGGGTGAAGGTTGAGCTGCAGATGCTCGACCGCACCGTCAACCTGGTGGACGAGCGCATCGACCTGGCGATCCGCACCAGCAACGATGTCGACCCCAACCTCATCGCCCGGCGCCTGAGCGTGTGCCGCTCGGTGGTCTGCGCCAGCCCCGCCTACCTGCGCGAGCACGGTACGCCGGACCGGGTCGAGGCGTTGAGCCAGCACAACTGCCTGACCCACGCCTACTTCGGTCACAGCCTGTGGCATTTCGAGGTGGGCGGGCAGAGCGTCGCCGTGCCGGTGCAGGGCAACATCAGCGCCAACGAGGCCATGACCCTGCAGAAAGCCGCCCTGGCCCATGCCGGCATCGCCATGCTGCCCACCTACCAGGCAGCAGCCGCACTGCGCAGTGGCGAGCTGGTGCGATTGCTGCCGCAAGCCAAGCCGCGGGAACTTACCCTGAATGCGGTGTACACCTCGCGCAAGCACATGCCGGCGACATTGCGCAGCATGCTGGACTTTCTCGCGCAGCGGTTTGGCGACGAACCGGAGTGGGACAAGGGGTTGAGCTGAGTCAAGACGGTGCAGATACGCGCATTGGGCCTATGCTTGAAGGTATCACCTGTTGCATCAACAGGAGGTCTGCACCATGAGTATCAAATCCAGGCGTTGCGCCCTCGTCTTCGCCCTGCTCGCGGTAGCCGGGCTCTACGGCTCGGCCTGCTGGCGGGTGGAGCTGCTGCGCAGCCAGCCCAACACGGCCAACAGTTGCGTCCATGAGCATTGCGTTCCCCACAGCGCCACGCTGAGCGCCGTCAGGTAGGTCGGATCACTCCTCGACGCTCATGTACTCTTTCGCCCAGCGAATGTAGTCCTCGGGCTGGGTGTAGGTGTGCGAAAGCTCGGTGGCACCGAGGCTGTCCGACTTGTGCTGCAGGCCACGCTGCTGACGCAGGCAGTCGTAGGTGGCCTTGATCGCGGCGAAGTAGGCGGCATGGCCGTCAACCACGATACGCACGCCCAGGCGCGCCAGGCGCTCGTCGTCGCGCAGGTTCGGGTTGGCGTAGGTCACCAGCATCAACGGCACGCTCAGGTGCTCGGCAATCTGTTCAAGCTGCTCGAAGTCCTTGACCCCCACCATGCAGATACCATCGGCGCCCGCCTTCTGGTAGCTCTGGGTGCGCACGATGATTTCCTCGGTGGTCAGCACGCCGGCATTGGTGCGCGCAATGATCGCCAGGGCCGAATCGACCCGCGCCTCCAGTGCCGCGCGGATCTTGCCCACGCCCTCCTCCACCGAGATCAGGTCGGTGGACTTGCGACCGAACTGGGCCGGCAGCAAGGTATCCTCGATGGTCAGCGCGGCAACGCCAGCGCGTTCCAGTTCGATCACCGTGCGCATCACGTTGAGCGCATTGCCGTAGCCGTGGTCGGCATCGGCAAGCACCGGCAACTGGGCGACACGGCCGATACGGGTAGCCTGCTCGACAAACTCGCTCAGGGTGATCAGGGCGAAGTCCGGCGCGGCCAGGACCTGCAGCGAGGCGACCGAACCACCCAGAATGCCGACTTCAAAACCAAGGTCGGCGGCAATACGGGCTGACATCGGGTCGAAGACCGACGCGGTGTGATAGCACGAACCTGAAGCAAGCAGTTCGCGGAAGGCAAAACGCAGATCGTGGTGGGAAGCCTTGGGCATGATCACTCCGCTTGTAATGAGAAATGGTGAACGGCTGACAACCGACCCCTGTATCGGGTCTACCTGACTGCTCCAACCGTCGCCATCAGGGCGGTCATGCTCGACATGCAGGCAGAGGAATAGAAGGCGTGGACATACAGCGACGCGAAACCTGTGGAAAATAGTTGCACCAAGCTGGTGCAGGCCACGGATTTCAGCCTCTGCGGCCCTGCCACGATATCACGCGGCCATGCAGCGCTGGATGAATGCGCCAATGCCGATCTTGCATAGGGGATGCACGGAGTACATAGGTAGCTATGTAACTCAGGGTACAATGCCCCTCCACGAATGAGCCCATCACGGAGCAAGCCCGCTCCCTCGATGCCTCGCGATCGCGCCAGCTCTGACCACAAGGTATCCACCGTGACCGCCGCCCTGCCCCCCACCGTTCTGCGCAGCGTTCTTACCGCCCTGATGCTGGCGATCTTCCTCGGTGCCCTCGACCAGACCATCGTCGCCGTGTCGCTGCCGGCGATCTCCGCCCAGTTCGACGATGTCGGCCTGCTGGCCTGGGTCATCTCTGGCTACATGGTCGCCATGACCATCGCCGTGCCGATCTACGGCAAGCTTGGTGACCTTTATGGGCGGCGGCGCATGATCCTCACCGGCACCGCCCTGTTCACCCTGGCCTCGGTGGCCTGCGGCCTGGCCCAGGACATGCCGCAACTGGTGCTGGCGCGGGTGCTCCAGGGTATCGGTGCGGGTGGCATGGTGTCGGTCAGCCAGGCAATCATCGGCGACTTCGTGCCACCTCGTGAACGCGGCCGCTACCAGGGCTATTTCAGCAGCATGTATGCCCTGGCCAGCGTCGCCGGGCCGGTGCTGGGCGGCTGGCTGACCGAGTACCTGTCCTGGCGCTGGGTGTTCTGGATCAACCTGCCGCTGGGGCTGATCGCGCTGTGGGTGATCCACCGGGCGCTGGACGGGTTGCCGGTCAAGCATCGCCAGGCACAGGTCGACTACCTCGGCGCGGCGCTGATGATCCTCGGTCTGGGTAGCCTGCTGCTGGGCATCACCCTGGTCGGCCAGGGGCATGCCTGGCGGTCGTCCGAGGTCCTGGCGTTGCTGGCCTGCGCACTGCTGGGGCTGGCGGCGTTCATAGTCCACGAGCGGCGCTGTCGCGAGCCACTGTTGCCTCTGGGCCTGTTCGGCAACCGGGTCGCGGTGCTGTGCTGGTGCGTGATCTTCTTTGCCAGCTTCCAGTCAATCTCGTTGACCATGCTGATGCCCCTGCGCTACCAGGGCATCACCGGTGCCGGCGCCGACAGCGCGGCGCTGCACTTGCTGCCGCTGGCCATGGGGCTGCCAATCGGCGCCTTTACCGGTGGACGCATGACCAGCCGCACCGGGCGCTTCAAGCCACAGATCCTCACAGGCGCGCTGTTGATGCCAATGGCCATCGCAGCCATGGCACTGACGCCGCCGCAAGCCTGGTTACAGAGCGCACTGTTCATGCTGCTGACAGGCATTGCCTGCGGCCTGCAATTTCCCACCTCGCTGGTGGGCACGCAAAGCGCGGTGGACAGCCAGGACATCGGCGTGGCGACCAGCACCACCAACCTGTTCCGCTCGCTGGGCGGGGCGATGGGGGTGGCGTGCATGTCCAGCCTGTTGCTGGCGTGGTTGCACCAGGGTGGCTTCGAAGTGCTGGGCAACCCGCTGCTGGGCAGCCTCAAGGCGGGCGAGGCGGATCCGCACACCCAGGCGCGTTTGCTGGAAACCTTCCGCGACCTGTTGCTGGTCAGTGCCGGGGCTTCGCTGATCGGCCTGTTGGCGGCGCTGGCCTTGCCGGACAGACAGTTGCGCGGGCGCTGAAAGGCGTGGGAGCGGGCTTGCCCCGCGATAGCGTCCGCCCAGGCGACATCACGGCCTGAAGGTTGTCATTGCCGGGCAAGACCGCTTCCAGGTTATTAATCCTGCGTTAACCGAAAAGGGATAACACTTCCTCACAATCGTTAACAAAGTGTCATTTGCGCAAGCCAGGGCTCAAGCGCAGCATATCCAGCCCGGTGTCGACCCATTTCTCGACATCGCCCAACAGGTCGAAGCTTTCCGGCAGCAGCAGCCAGCGGCCGATCAGGCCATCCACATAGGCAAACATGGCCACCGCAGCCCGGTCGATCTCGAGCTCGGCAGGCAACTGGCCGCGGCGTACGGCATTACCCAAGGCCAGGGCAATGCTTTGATGACAGTCCAGCACCGCGCCCTGACGCTGCTGGCGAATCTCACACATGTCGTCGGTGAATTCGCACTTGTGATGCAGGATTTCGTTGATACGCCGGGTTCGGGCATCGAGCACCAACTCGTTGAACACTTGCAGCAACAGCTTGCGCATGCAGCCGAGCGGGTCGAGTTCATCCTCGCTTTCACTGGCGCGGGCCAGGTGGTCATGGGTCTCGTGCAGGCTGTCGAGCAGCGCCTGCACCAACTCGGCCTTGTTGCTGAAGTGCCAGTAGATCGCCCCGCGAGTGACGCCGGCGAGCTCAGCGATGTCGGCCAGGGTGGTACGCGCTACCCCGCGCTTGTAGAAGGCCTTCTCCGCCGCCTCGATGATCTGGGCGCGGGTTTCCTGGGCTTCTTCTTTGGTTCGACGGACCATGGCAGTACAACCTCATCAGGCCCCGCGCGCTCAATCTGGCGGGCGGGAATCAGGCCGGGGCAGGCTCTTTCAGGGCCGCTCCCGGGTGGATTTGGGCGATAGACGGTGGTCACCCACGACGCACCGGCACTATTTACAAACAACCATGAATGTAAGTATATTCCTTAGCAAGCTATTTATCCACCGGATAGCGTTTTTCTGACCAAGCACTTCCACTATATTCTTGAGCTCCCCTGCTCCTGCGACCCGAGGATCCTCATGCAATTCAAGCCAGCCGTAACCGCCCTGGTTTCCGCCGTGGCCCTGGCAACCCTGCTCAGTGGCTGTAAGAAAGAGGAAGCAGCGCCTGCGCCGCAGGCTCCTCAGGTCGGCGTCGTGACCGTACAACCGCAAGCCTTCACCCTGACCTCGGAACTGCCGGGGCGCACCAGCGCCTACCGTGTGGCCGAGGTCCGCCCACAGGTGAACGGCATCATTCTCAAGCGCCTGTTCAAGGAAGGCAGCGACGTCAAGGAAGGGCAACAGCTCTACCAGATCGACCCAGCCGTCTACGAGGCGAACCTGGCCAACGCCCAGGCCAACCTGCAGGCTACCCGCTCGCTGGCCGAGCGTTACAAGCAACTGATCGACGAGCAGGCCGTCTCCAAGCAGGAATACGATGACGCCAATGCCAAACGATTGCAGGCCGAGGCATCGCTCAAGAGCGCCCAGATCGACTTGCGCTACACCAAGGTGCTGGCCCCGATCAGTGGCCGCGTCGGCCGCTCTTCGGTCACCGAAGGTGCCCTGGTGAACAATGGCCAGACCAACGCCATGGCCACCATCCAGCAGCTCGACCCGATCTACGTCGACGTTACCCAGTCCACCGCCGAGCTGCTCAAGCTGCGCCGTGACCTGGAAAGCGGCCAGTTGCAGAAGGCCGGCGACAATGCCGCCCAGGTTCAGCTGGTGCTGGAAGACGGCAGCCTGTTCAAGCAGCAGGGCCGCCTGGAGTTCTCCGAAGTCGCGGTCGACGAGACCACCGGTTCCGTCACTCTGCGCGCGATCTTCCCCAACCCCGACCACACCCTGCTGCCCGGCATGTTCGTGCATGCGCGGCTCAAGGCCGGCGTCAACGCCAACGCCATCCTGGCCCCGCAACAGGGCGTGACCCGTGACCTCAAGGGTGCGCCGACCGCGCTGGTGGTCAACCAGGAGAACAAGGTCGAACTGCGCCAGCTCAAGGCCAGCCGCACCCTGGGCAGTGACTGGCTGATCGAGGAAGGCCTGAACCCGGGCGACCGTCTGATCACCGAAGGGCTGCAGTTCGTGCGACCAGGCGTCGAGGTCAAGGTCAGCGAAGCCACCAACGTCAAGAAGCCGGCCAGCGCTGCTCAGGCCAACACGGCCAAAGCTGACGCCAAAGCGGAGTAAACCATGTCGAAGTTCTTTATCGATCGCCCGATCTTCGCCTGGGTGATCGCCCTGGTGATCATGCTGGTCGGCGCCCTGTCGATCCTGAAGCTGCCGATCAACCAGTACCCGAGCATCGCCCCGCCGGCCATCGCCATCTCCGTGACCTACCCGGGCGCCTCGGCGCAGACCGTGCAGGACACCGTGGTGCAGGTGATCGAGCAGCAGCTCAACGGGATCGACAACCTGCGTTATGTGTCGTCGGAAAGTAACTCCGACGGCAGCATGACCATCACCGCCACCTTCGAGCAGGGCACCAACTCGGACACCGCGCAGGTCCAGGTACAGAACAAGCTGAACCTGGCCACCCCGCTGTTGCCGCAGGAAGTGCAGCAGCAAGGTATCCGCGTCACCAAGGCAGTGAAGAACTTCCTGCTGGTGATCGGCCTGGTGTCCGAAGACGGCAGCATGACCAAGGACGACCTGGCCAACTACATCGTCTCCAACATGCAGGACCCGATCTCGCGGACCGCAGGCGTGGGCGACTTCCAGGTGTTCGGTGCGCAGTACGCCATGCGTATCTGGCTGGATCCGGCCAAGCTGAACAAGTTCCAGCTGACCCCGGTCGACGTGCGCACCGCGGTCGCCGCGCAGAACGTGCAGGTATCCTCCGGCCAGCTCGGCGGCCTGCCGGCGCTGCCAGGTACCCAGCTCAACGCCACTATCATCGGCAAGACCCGCCTGCAGACCGCCGAGCAGTTCGAGAAGATCCTGCTCAAGGTCAATGCCGACGGTTCCCAGGTACGCCTGGGCGACGTGGCCCAGGTCGGCCTGGGCGGCGAAAACTACGCCATCAGCGCCCAGTACAACGGCAAGCCGGCCTCGGGCCTGGCGGTCAAGCTGGCCACCGGCGCCAACGCCCTGGATACCGCCAAGGCGCTGCGCACGACCATCAGCGGCCTCGAGCCATTCTTCCCACCGGGGGTGAAGGCGGTGTTCCCGTATGACACCACCCCGGTGGTCACCGAATCGATCAGCGGGGTAATCCACACCCTGATCGAAGCGGTGGTCCTGGTGTTCCTGGTGATGTACCTGTTCCTGCAGAACTTCCGCGCCACCATCATCACCACCA
Organism: Pseudomonas sp. TE6288; assembly: GCF_054062095.1. Classification (NCBI taxonomy): domain Bacteria; kingdom Pseudomonadati; phylum Pseudomonadota; class Gammaproteobacteria; order Pseudomonadales; family Pseudomonadaceae; genus Pseudomonas; species Pseudomonas sp. TE6288. The sequence goes on along the minus strand of NZ_JBSSEW010000005.1, from coordinate 93,933 downwards.
TGACCGTACCGGTGGTATTGCTGGGTACCTTCGGCATCCTCGCCGCCGCCGGCTTCAGCATCAACACCCTGACCATGTTCGCCATGGTCCTGGCCATCGGCCTGCTGGTGGACGATGCCATCGTCGTGGTGGAGAACGTCGAGCGGGTGATGTCCGAGGAAGGACTGCCGCCCAAGGAGGCGACCAAGCGCTCCATGGAGCAGATCCAGGGCGCCCTGGTGGGTATCGCCCTGGTATTGTCGGCGGTACTGCTGCCGATGGCCTTCTTCGGCGGTTCCACCGGTGTGATCTATCGCCAGTTCTCCATCACCATCGTCTCGGCCATGGGCCTGTCGGTGCTGGTCGCGCTGATCTTCACCCCGGCCTTGTGCGCCACCATGCTCAAGCCATTGAAGAAGGGCGAGCACCATGTGGCCAAGCGCGGCTTCTTCGGCTGGTTCAACCGCAATTTCGACCGCAGCGTCGTCGGCTATGAGCGGAGCGTCGGCACCATCCTGCGCAACAAGATCCCGTTCCTGCTGGCCTACGCGCTGATCGTGGTTGGCATGATCTGGCTGTTCGCGCGCATTCCGACCGCATTCCTGCCAGAGGAAGACCAGGGCGTGCTGTTCGCCCAGGTACAGACCCCGGCCGGTTCCAGTGCCGAGCGCACCCAGGTGGTGGTCGACCAGATGCGCGAGTACCTGCTCGACAAGGAAGCCGATACCGTGGCATCCGTGTTCACCGTCAACGGCTTCAACTTCGCCGGCCGCGGCCAGAGCTCGGGCATGGCATTCATCATGCTCAAGCCTTGGGGCGAGCGCTCGAAGGAGAACAGCGTGTTCGCTCTCGCCCAGCGCGCGCAGATGCACTTCTTCAGCTTCCGCGACGCGATGGTGTTCGCCTTCGCCCCGCCAGCGGTGCTTGAACTGGGTAACGCCACCGGCTTCGACGTGTTCCTCCAGGACCGCGCCGGGGTCGGCCATGCAAAACTGATGGAAGCACGCAACCAGTTCCTGGCCAAGGCCGCGCAGAGCAAGATCCTCAGCGCCGTGCGTCCGAACGGCCTGAACGACGAGCCGCAGTACCAGCTGACCATCGACGACGAACGCGCCAGTGCTCTGGGCGTGACCATCGCCGACATCAACAACACCTTGTCGATCGCCTTGGGCGGTAGCTACGTCAACGACTTCATCGACCGTGGCCGGGTCAAGAAGGTCTACATCCAGGGTGCGCCAAACGCCCGGATGAGCCCGGAAGACCTGCAGAAGTGGTACGTGCGCAACGGCAAGGGCGAGATGGTGCCGTTCTCCTCCTTCGCCAAGGGCGAATGGAGCTATGGCTCGCCGAAGCTGTCGCGCTACAACGGCGTGGAAGCGGTCGAGATCCTCGGTACCCCGGCGCCGGGCTACAGTACCGGTGAGGCCATGGCCGAAGTCGAGCGCATCGCCGGCGAACTGCCAACCGGCATCGGCTTCTCCTGGACCGGCATGTCCTACGAGGAAAAACTCTCCGGCTCGCAAATGCCGGCGCTGTTCGCCCTCTCGGTGCTGTTCGTGTTCCTCTGCCTGGCGGCGCTGTACGAAAGCTGGTCGATCCCGATCGCGGTCGTGCTGGTGGTGCCATTGGGTATCATCGGTGCCCTACTCGCCACCAGCCTGCGCGGCTTGTCCAACGACGTGTACTTCCTGGTCGGCCTGCTGACCACCATCGGCCTGGCGGCGAAGAACGCCATCCTGATCGTCGAGTTCGCCAAAGAGCTGCACGAACAGGGCAAAAGCCTGTACGACGCAGCCATCGAGGCCTGCCGCATGCGTCTGCGCCCGATCATCATGACCTCGCTGGCGTTCATCCTCGGCGTGGTACCGTTGACCATCGCCAGCGGCGCTGGTGCCGGTAGCCAGCACGCCATCGGCACCGGTGTGATCGGCGGCATGATCAGCGCCACCGTGCTGGCCATCTTCTGGGTACCGCTATTCTTCGTCGCAGTGTCGTCGCTGTTCGGCAGCAAAGAGCCGAAAGAACACGCCACCCCTGAAACTCCACGTTATGAGGCTGGGCAATGACCAAGTCTTTGTTGTCCCTGGCGGTAACCGCCTTCATCCTCGGCGGTTGCTCGCTGATCCCCGACTACCAGACGCCCGAGGCGCCGGTGGCCGCGCAGTGGCCGCAAGGCCCTGCGTACTCGCCGACCCAATCGGCCGACGTCGCCGCGGCCGAACAGGGCTGGCGCCAGTTCTTCCACGACCCGGCGCTGCAGCAACTGATCCAGACGTCGCTGGAAAACAACCGCGACCTGCGGGTCGCGGCGCTGAACATCGACGCCTACCGCGCGCAGTACCGCATCCAGCGCGCCGACCTGCTGCCGGCGGTTTCCGCCAATGGCAGCGGCAGCCGCCAGCGGATGCCGGCGAACATGTCGCAGACCGGCGAATCCACCATCAGCAGCCAGTACTCGGCCACCCTGGGTGTCAGCGCCTATGAGCTGGACCTGTTCGGCCGGGTGCGCAGCCTGACCCAGCAGGCCTTGGAAACCTACCTGTCCAGCGAACAGGCGCGCCGCTCCACGCAGATCAGCCTGGTGGCCAGCGTGGCCAACGCCTACTACACCTGGCAGGCCGACCAGGCGCTGCTGAAGCTGACCGAGGAAACGCTCAAGACGTACGAAGAGAGCTACAACCTCACCCGCCGCAGCAATGAGGTGGGTGTCGCCTCGGCATTGGACCTGAGCCAGGCGCGCACTGCCGTCGAAGGCGCACGCGTCAAGCTGTCGCAGTACCAGCGCCTGGTCGCCCAGGACCTGAACAGCCTCACCGTGCTGGTAGGTACCGGCGTGCCGGCCAACCTGCCCAAGCCGCTGGAGCTCAATGCCGACCAGCTGGCCGAAGTGCCGGCCGGCCTGCCGTCCGACATCCTGCAGCGCCGCCCCGACATCCAGGAGGCCGAGCACCTGCTCAAGGCCGCCAACGCCAACATCGGCGCGGCGCGGGCCGCGTTCTTCCCGAGCATCAGCCTGACCGCCAACGCCGGCACCCTGAGCCCGGACATGGGCGGGCTGTTCAAGGGCGGTTCGGGCACCTGGCTGTTCCAGCCGCAGATCAACCTGCCGATCTTCAACGCAGGCAGCCTGCGGGCCAGCCTGGACTACTCGAAGATCCAGAAGGACATCAACGTCGCCAAGTACGAAAAGACCATCCAGACCGCCTTCCAGGAAGTCGCCGATGGCCTGGCCGCACGCAAGACGTTCGAAGAGCAGCTGCAGGCCCAGCGTGACCTGGTGGCCGCCAACCAGGACTACTACCGCCTGGCCGAGCGCCGCTACCGCATCGGTATCGACAGCAACCTGACCTTCCTCGATGCCCAGCGCAACCTGTTCAGCGCCCAGCAGTCGCTGATCGGTGATCGCCTGTCGCAGCTGGTCAGCGAGGTCAACCTGTACAAGGCCCTCGGCGGCGGCTGGTACGAGCAGACCCAGCAGCAAGCCTCGATCCAGACACCGAAAGGCTGACTGGACCGGTAACGGCACCAAGCCCACCCTCGCGGTGGGCTTTTTGTTGCCCGTACAGGCCTCATCGCGGGGCAAGCCCGCTCCCACGTTGCTCTTCAACCTGGGGAATCGCGTGGGAGCGGGCTTGCCCCCCGCGATGCCAGTCGATCAACATTACGTTCGATAATCGCCCCGTTCCGCGATCCACGAATTGCCTAGCCCCCACCCTCCCCCGCACCATCGCCTGCGCAACGTTGCACAAGTTCTCTCTAAAGATGCCTACCCCTGCGGCCGCACCCGCAGCGGCCCGGCTCGCCCAATAAAAACAAGAGATCCACGACAGATGAGCACTTTGCAACCCGCACGCCAGCTGCTGCCCGGCCTGTTGGCCCTGTCCTGCGCCCTGCCCGGCGTGGCCGCCGAAGGTGGCTTCCTGGACGACGCCAAGGCCAGCCTCAACCTGCGCAACTTCTACATCAACCGCAACTTCGTCGACCCGGCCAACCCCCAGGGCAAGGCCGAGGAATGGACCCAGAGCTTGATTCTCGACGCCCGCTCCGGCTTCACCCAGGGCACCGTCGGTTTCGGCATCGATGTGCTGGGGCTGTACTCGGTCAAGCTCGATGGCGGCAAGGGCACGGCCGGCACCCACCTGCTGCCGGTGCATGACGATGGTCGCCCGGCGGATGATTTCGGCCGCCTGGGGGTAGCGTTCAAGGCGCGCCTGTCGCAGACCGAACTCAAAGTTGGCGAGTGGATGCCGGTGCTGCCGATCCTGCGTTCGGACGATGGCCGCTCGCTGCCGCAGACGTTCCGCGGCGGTCAGCTCACCTCGAAGGAGATCGACGGCCTGACCCTGTACGCCGGCCAGTTCCGCGGCAACAGCCCGCGCAACGATGCGAGCATGGAAGACATGTTCATGCAGGGGCGCGCCGGTATCACCTCCGACCGCTTCAACTTCGCCGGCGGCGAATACAGCTTCAACGACAAACGCACGATGGTCGGCCTGTGGGATGCCCGGCTAAAAGACATTTATCGCCAGCAGTATCTGAACCTGGTGCACAGCCAGCCGTTGGGCGACTGGACCTTGGGCGCCAATCTGGGCTACTTCCTCGGCAAGGAGGATGGCAGCGCCCGCGCCGGCGACCTGGACAACCGCACCGTCTCGGCCATGCTCTCGGCGCGATATCAAGGCCACACCTTCTATATCGGCCTGCAGAAGATCAGTGGCGATGACGCCTGGATGCGCGTCAACGGCACCAGTGGCGGCACGCTGGCCAACGACAGTTACAACGCCAGCTTCGACAATGCCAAGGAGCGCTCCTGGCAACTGCGTCACGACTTCAATTTCGTCACCGTCGGCATCCCCGGCCTGACCTTGATGAACCGCTACATCAAAGGCGACAACGTGCATGCCGGAGGGGTGGACGATGGCAAGGAGTGGGCCCGGGAGACCGAGCTGGCCTACGTGGTGCAGGCCGGGACCTTCAAGGACCTGTCGGTGAAGTGGCGCAATTCGACCATGCGCAGGGATTTCAGCAGCAACGCGTTCGATGAGAACCGCCTGATTGTCAGCTATCCGTTCAATCTCCTTTGAGGCCATCGCGGGGCAAGCCCGCTCACGCCTGCACAATGCAGGAGCGGCGTGGGCTTGCCCGCGATGGGACCTGCCGTCCGGCAAATAACCAGAAGACATATCCAAATCAAATAACATTCTTTGACGCTATATGTAACAAGCCGCTAAAACCAAGCTCTGATCCCGCACCAGAGCCCGAGCATGGACCTCCGCCAACTGCGCTATTTCATCGCCCTCATCGAATACCGCAGTTTCGTCCGCGCCGCCGATGCCATGGGCATCACCCAACCCGCCTTCAGCCGCGCAATCCAGAACCTCGAACATACCTTTGGTTGCGCTCTGGTCGATCGTGCCAGCAAGGCATTGCCCCCCACCCCCGAGGGCCAAGTGGTGTTGCAACATGCCCGTCGCCTGGTCCAGGGCGCCGCGCAACTGAACCATGACGTCCTGCAGATGACCAAGCTCGATGCCGGAGAGCTGCACTTCGGCAGCGGCCCGGCCCTGGCCGTGCGCCTGGTGCCCCAGGCCCTGCAACATTTTATCGGGGCTCATCCCGGCATCCGCACCGACTTGCTGGTGGACAACGCCGAGCGCCTGGGCCAGGCCCTGCGTCGCGAGCAGATCGAGTTCTTCGTCGATGACGTACGTCCCTTCGAGGCCGATCCCTACTTCCACACCGAGGCACTGTCCCCGCGTCCAGGCCTGTTCTTCTGCCGTCCCGGGCACCCGCTGCTGGCAAAGGACAGCCTGTCGACCAACGACCTGTTCACCTACCCACTGGCCAGCGCCCTGCTCGCTCCCGGTGTGCGCAAACGCCTGGCCAACCTCAGCGGGCGCAATGACTTCACCCCGCACCTGCAGACCGAACACCTGGCAGTGCTGCGCAACGTGGTAATGGCCAGCGACGCCATCGGCACGGCCAGCGAAGAAGCAGTGGCCGAGGACCTGGCCGCCGGCCATCTGGTGCGTCTGCACTGGCGCAACCTGCCGCCGGGCATGGAAGTGCTCAGCGTGCGCTGCGGGGTAGTTAGCCGCAGCGGTTATCGCCTGTCACCGGCGGCGCGGGCGATGATCGATACCCTGGTCAGCCTTGATACTGCCCCATCGCCCGCAGACGTGGCGCATCGACAATCTCCACCTCGCCATAGCCCAGGCGCACCACGCCGGCCTGTTCGAGGCTCCTGAGGATCTGGTTGATGGTCTGGCGCGACAGCGACAGCATCAGGGCCAACTGTTCCTGGGACACTTGCAACCGCCATTGGGCGACATCGCGCTCACCGTAGCCTTCGGCCATCTGCAACAGGCGCTGCGCCACCCGCGGCGCGGCGGCCAGCAGGCTCTGCTGCTCGAGGGCGACGAACACCCAGCGCAACTTCTGGCTCATCAGCAGGGCCAGGTCGCGCCAGTGCTCTGGCTGGCACGCCAACCATTCCAGCAACGGCGCCTGGGGAATCCACAGCAGGCGTGTCAGCCCCTCGGCATAGGCGTCATGGGTGCGCGGCTGGCCATCGAACAGGCTGATCTCGCCGAACCAATGGGGTGACTCGACCAGCGTCAGCAACGCCTCCTTGCCTGCGCTGCTGACCGCTCCGACCCGCATCGCCCCTTCGAGTACCGCATACAGGCCACACGGCGCATCGCCGCGCTGGAACAGACGCTGCCCCGCTGCCAGTTCACGCGGACGGCCCAGGGCCAGCAGACTATCCTGAACGGTAACGGGCAATTGCCGGAACCATTGGCCATGCAGCAGTTGAGTGCGCGGATCGTGCATGGCACCTCGCAAAGCGAACTCTGTCGGCCAGGCGACAGACGACGATGAATGAACAGGGGCAAGCTGTGCTCACCCCTGATGGAGGAACAACAATGAAAAACCTCGTCGAGCACCTGAGTCAATACGCGGCCTACCACCGCGATCCACGGAACATCGCCACCCACTTCATCGGCATTCCGCTGATCGTGCTGGCCGTGGCCGTGCTGCTGTCACGCCCAGGTTGGGATGTGGCGGGGCTGTGGCTGTCGCCGGCGCTGCTGCTGGCGCTCTGGTCGGTGTGGTTCTACCTGCGCCTGGACCTGCGCTTCGGCCTGGTGATGGGGCTGCTGCTGGGATTGTGCCTATGGGCCGGCCAGGCACTGGCCGTGCAGAGTACCGGGCTGTGGTTGAGTGCCGGGCTAGGTGCGTTCGTGGTGGGGTGGATCATCCAGTTCGTCGGACATGCCTACGAAGGGCGCAAGCCGGCATTCGTCGATGACCTGAGCGGGCTGATCGTCGGGCCGCTGTTCGTGGTGGCGGAGCTGGCGTTCATGGCTGGCTTGTGTGGCGAACTGAAAAAGGCCGTGGAGGCCAATGCCGGGCCTGTCGCCGTTCGCCAGAAGAAAGCAGTCGTGTGAAGTAATCGCGGGGCAAGTCGCATCGGTGCGCCGATGCGACTTGCCCCGCGATGCGTTACTGCCTGGACTCCACCCCCAGTTCATCCCACACCGACTCGGCCAGATGGAACGTGGCATTGGCCGCCGGGATCCCGCAGTAGATCGCGCTCTGCATGATCACTTCCTTGATCTCCTCACGCGTCACGCCGTTGTTGGCGGCTGCGCGCAGGTGAAGTTTGAGCTCGTCGTTGCGGTTCATGCCGATCAGCATGGCGATGGTGATCAGGCTGCGGGTGTGCCGGGGCAGGCCGGGGCGGGTCCAGATATCGCCCCAGGCGTGCCGGGTGATCATCTCCTGGAACTCGCCGTTGAAGTCATTGAGCTTTTCCAGGCTGCGGTCCACGTGGGCATCGCCGAGCACCGCGCGGCGCACCTGCATGCCGGCATCGTAACGTTGTTTCTCATCCATGGCAGGTTCCTCAGCGGGCCAGCAGGAAATCGAGCACACGGGCGCTGAAGGCCGCGCCGATCTCGACGTTGGACAGGTGCGCCGCCGGGAATTCGGCATAGGTCGCGTTGACGATGCGGCGCTGCATGAAGCGGCCATGCTCAGGCGTGGTCACCACGTCCGCAGAGCCCGCCACCACCAGCGTCGGCACCTGGATGCGCCCCAGCTGTTCGCGGTAATCGGCATCACGTACCGCCGCGCAGTTGGCGGCATAGCCTTCTGGATTGGTGCGCGCGAGCATCTGGCAGATGCGCTGGGCCTCGTCCGGCCGCGCCTGGGCGAAGGCCGGGGTGAACCAACGGGCGATGGAGCCGTCGCGCAGGTCCGCCATGGCCTGCCGGCCACCCTTGAGCACCGCGTCGATGCGGGAGTTCCAGACCTCGTCGTTGGCGATTTTTGCCGCAGTGTTGCACAGGGTCAGGCTGTGCAGGCGCTGGCCGGCATTGATGCCCAGCCACTGGCCGATCAGGCCGCCCATGGACAGGCCGACGAAGTGTGCATGCTCGATGTCCAGCGCCTCGAGCAAGGCCAGCACGTCGCCCCCCAGCTGCTCGATGCTGTAAGGGCCTTGAGTGACCAGCGAGCCGCCATGGCCACGGGTGTCGTAGCGCAGCACGCGAAAGTGTTCGCTCCAGGCGGGAATCTGCTCATCCCACATGCCCAGGTCGGTGCCCAGGGAGTTGGAGAGCACCAGCACCTGCGCATCGGCCGGGCCATCGAGTTGGTAGTTCAGTACGCCATCGGCCAGTTGCAAATGCGCCACAGCGGTCTCCTTTCAGGCAGTGAAACGTTGATGTTCGGCCACGGCGCGCGCCACCCAGACGCGGGCCTGGCCCAGGTAATGGGCGGGGTCGAGCAGGCGGTCGAGCTCCTCGCCGGACAACTCGGCGTTGACCTGCGGCTCATCACCAAGCACTGCACGCAGATGGCGCCCTTCGGCCACGGCGCGCTGGCAGCACTGCTCCAGCAGGTGATGGGCCCGGTCGCGGCCCAGGCGCTGGGCGAGGACAATACTGACCGCCTCGGCCAGCACCAGGCCCTGAGTGAGGTCGAGGTTGCTGCGCATGCGTTCGGCGTCCACCTCCATGCCCTCGGCGATCACCTGGGCCTGACGCAGGGCACCGGAGACCAGGCAGCAGATCTCCGGCAGGGTTTCCCACTCGGCATGCCACAGGCCAAGGCTGCGTTCGTGCTCCTGGGGCATCGCGCTGAACAAGGTCGAGAGCAGCCCGGGCACACGGGTGGCGGCGCTGATCAACACCGCCGCCCCGACCGGATTGCGCTTGTGCGGCATGGTCGAGGACCCGCCCTTGCCCGGCGCGGCGGGTTCGAACAACTCGCCCGCCTCGGTCTGCATCAGCAGGCTGACGTCACGGCCGAACTTGCCCAGGCTGCCGGCGACCAGGCCCAGCACCGAGGCAAACTCCACCAGGCGGTCACGCTGGGTGTGCCACGGCTGTTCGGGCAAGGACAGCTTCAGTTGCGCGGCCAGGGCCTCGGCCACCGGCAGCGCTTTGCTGCCCAGCGCCGCCAGGCTGCCGGAAGCGCCACCAAACTGCAGCACCAGCAGGCGCGGACGCAGTTCCTTGAGGCGTTGGCGATGGCGAGTGAGGGCGCCGAGCACACCGGCCAGCTTCATGCCCAGCGTCACCGGCGTGGCATGCTGCAACCAGGTCCGCCCCACCAGCGGCGTGTCGGCATGCTGCAATGCCTGATGCGCCAGGGTGTCGGCCAGCTTGCCGAGATCGTTTTCGAGCAACCCCAGCGCATCGCGCAGTTGCAGCACCAGGCCGCTGTCCATCGCATCCTGGCTGGTGGCGCCCAGGTGCACGTAGCGCTCGGCCTCAGATACGCCACTGGCGACCACCTTGCCCAGGGCCTTGACCAGCGGGATTGCCGAATTGCCGGCCACCGCGATGGCGTCGGCCAGCGCCCGGGCATCGTAGCGCTCGGCCTTGCAGGCCGCCTCGATGGCAGCCACCGCCGTGTGCGGCACCAGCCCGGCGGCCGCCTCGGCGCGGGCCAGGGCCGCCTCGAAGTCGAGCATGCCCTGCAACCGGCCCCGGTCGGAGAAAACCTCGCGCATGGCCGGGGCGGTGAAGTAGGCGTCGAACAGTTGGTTGCTCATGCAACGTCCTTAGTGATCGTGGTGCAGGTACGCCGCCTGCTTCGGCAGGCGCAGGCTGAACAGGAAGGCCACCGCCATCATGGCGGTTACGTACCAGTAGAAGGTGTTCTCCATGCCCAAGGTTTTCAAGCCCAGTGCCACGTATTCGGCCGAGCCGCCGAACACCGCGTTGGCCACGGCGTAGGCCAGCCCCACGCCCAATGCGCGAACCTGTGGCGGAAACATCTCGGCCTTCACCAGGCCGCTGATGGAGGTGTAGAAGCTGACGATGCACAAGGCCAGGCTTACCAGCACGAAGGCCATGAACGGGCTGGTCACGGTCTTCAGCGCCATCAGCAAGGGGACGGTGAAGAGCGTCCCCAGGGCGCCGAACAGCAGCATCGAGTTACGCCGGCCGATGCGGTCGGAGAGCATGCCGAACAGCGGCTGCAGGATCATGAACAGGAACAGCGCGCCGGTCATGACGAAACTGGCGCTCTTGGCGTTCATGCCGGCGGTGTTGACCAGGTACTTCTGCATGTAGGTGGTGAAGGTATAGAAGATCAGCGAGCCGCCGGCGGTGTAGCCCAGTACGGTGATGAACGCGGCGGCGTGATTGCGAAACAGCCCGCTGATGCTACCGGCATCCTTGTCCTGGCGGGTCTCTGCGCTGCTGGTCTCCTTCAGCGAACGGCGCAGCATCAGCGAGATCAACGCGGCAATGGCACCGACCACGAACGGGATGCGCCAGCCATAGGCGCGCAGTTCGTCCTCGGTGAGCAGTTGTTGCAGGATCACCACCACCAGCACCGCCAGCAACTGGCCGCCGATCAGGGTGACGTACTGGAACGAGGCGAAGAAACCGCGCTGGCCACGCAGCGCCACTTCACTCATGTAGGTGGCGGTGGTGCCGTACTCACCGCCCACCGACAGCCCCTGGATCAGCCGCGCCAGGAGCAGCAGCGCTGGCGCCCAGGTGCCGATGCTGGCGTAGGTGGGCAGGCAGGCGATGATCAGCGAGCCGCCGCACATCATCAGCACCGAGATCATCAGCGAGTTCTTGCGCCCGTGACGGTCGGCCAGGCGGCCGAAGATCCAGCCACCGATGGGGCGCATCAGGAAGCCCGCGGCGAACACGCCGGCGGTGTTGAGCAACTGCACCGTGGGGTCGTCGGAGGGGAAGAAAGCCGGGGCGAAATAGATGGCGCAGAAGGCGTAGACATAGAAGTCGAACCATTCCACCAGGTTGCCCGACGAGGCGCCGACGATGGCGAAGATACGCTTGCTGCGTTCTTCGCCGGTGTAATAGGTTGAGGTCATGGTGCGTTTGCTCCTGGAGGGTCACAGGTAATTCTAGACATACCTGGTTACACACTCGTTCCGCCTTGCCCGTGCGTCATGGCTACCGGCCTCATCGCGGGGCAAGGCCGCTCCCACGCTGCCTGGCAGGCATGCTCGTGCAAGCGGAGGGTTCCAAAGGATCAGATCCTTTCTATGGCCAACGCCAACCCCTGCCCAACGCCCACGCACATGGTCGCCAGGCCCTTGCGCCCGCCGCTCTTCTCCAACTGATGCAACGCCGTCAGCACCAGACGTGCCCCGCTCATGCCCAGCGGATGCCCCAGGGCAATTGCGCCACCATTGGGGTTCACCTGCGGTGCATCGTCTGCCACACCCAGCTCGCGCAGCACTGCCAGGCCCTGGCTGGCAAAGGCTTCATTGAGTTCGATGACATCGAAGTCGGCCACGGCAATGCCAAGGCGCTCGGTCAGCTTGCGCACCGCGGGCACCGGGCCGATACCCATCACCCGTGGCGCCACACCAGCGCTGGCCATGCCCAGCACCCGGGCACGTGGGGTCAGACCGTGCGTCTTCACCGCCTCGGCCGAAGCCAGAATCAGCGCGGCGGCACCGTCGTTGACACCCGAGGCGTTGCCAGCGGTAACGGTCTTGTCCGGGCCGTTGACCGGCTTGAGCTTGGCCAGCGCCTCCAGCGTGGTCTGCGGGCGCAAATGTTCGTCGTGCTCGACCACCGTCTCACCCTTGCGGTGCTGGATACGCACCGGGACGATTTCCTCGGCGAAAAAGCCGGCGGCCTGCGCGGCGGCAGCCTTCTGCTGGCTGCGCAGGGCGAAGGCATCCTGGTCGGCACGCGATACCTGGTAATCATCGGCGACGTTGTCGGCGGTCTCGGGCATCGAGTCCACACCGAACTGGGCCTTCATCAACGGATTGATGAAGCGCCAGCCGATGGTGGTGTCCTCGAGCTTCATGTTGCGCGAGTAGCCGCTCTCGGCCTTGCCCATCACGAACGGTGCGCGGGACATCGACTCGACGCCACCGGCAATCGCCAGCTCCATCTCGCCGCTGGCGATGGCCCGGAAGGCGCTGCCAACGGCGTCCATGCCCGAGGCGCACAGGCGGTTGAGGGTCACGCCTGGGACGCTGTGCGGCAAGCCGGCCAGCAACAGCGCCATGCGCGCCACGTTACGGTTGTCCTCGCCGGCCTGGTTGGCACAGCCGAAGAACACTTCGTCGAGCTGATCCCATTGCACATCCGGGTTGCGCTCGATCAGCGCCTTGAGCGGCACTGCCGCCAGGTCGTCGGCGCGCACGCAGGCCAAGGCCCCGCCGAAACGGCCGATTGGAGTACGCACAGCGTCGCAGATAAAGACGTCTCGCATCAGGCTTCTCCTGCCGTCTGGCCATGGGCGGCGGCGGTGCGCGCTTCGAGGTCGCGCAGGGCGGACAGTTCTACCTCACTCGGAGCCGTGGTTTGCCGCACGTCGTCGGCGAAACGGATCGCCCAGCCAGTGGCAGCGATGATCTGCTCGCGGGTCACGCCTGGGTGGATCGAGGTGACCACGAACTCATGGGTACCCGCCTCCGGCTCCATGATGCACAGGTCGGTGATGATGCCGACCGGACCTTCACCCGGCAGCCCCAGGCGCTGACGTGAATCGCCGCCTTCGCCATGCCCCACCGAGGTGATGAAGTCGAGCTTGTCGACGAAGGCCCGCGGCGACTGCTTGAGGATGATCAGCACCTGCTTGGCGGAACCGGCGATCTCCGGGGCGCCGCCGGCACCTGGCAGCCGGGTCTTCGGCGCGTGGTAGTCACCGACCACGGTGGTGTTGATATTGCCGAAGCGGTCAACCTGGGCAGCGCCGAGGAACCCTACATCGATGCGCCCACCCTGCAGCCAGTAACGGAAGATCTCACCGGTAGGCACCACGGTGTCGGCGGTCTCGGCCAGCTCGCCGTCACCGATGGACAACGGCAGCACGCTGGGCTTGGCACCGATCGGACCGGACTCGTAGATCAACACCACGTCGGGCGACGAGGTCAGGCGCGCCAGGTTGGCGGCCTTGGAAGGCAGGCCGATGCCGACGAAGCAGACGGCGCCATTGCGCAGGCGACGGGCGGCGGCGACGGTCATCATTTCGGAAGTGGAGTAGCTCATTGCGCGGCCTCCGCGGTGCTGGCCAGCCTGGCCTGGAATTCGGTGAAGTCGGCGGTGCCACGGATATAGGTGTCGACCCAGGCGGTGAACGACTCACGGTTGCGGGCAATCGGGTCCCAGGCCTGGTAGAAGCGGTTGTCGCGCTCGTAGTAGCCGTGGGCGTATGAAGGGTGGGCGCCGCCAGGCACCAGGCATACCGCGCTGAGGGCCCATGTGGGCAGCACACAGGCATTCATCGGCGCCTGCAGGTCATCGACGATCTCCTCGACGGTGACGATGCAGCGCTTGGCTGCCAGCGCCGCTTCCTTCTGCACACCGAGGATGCCCCACAGCAACACATTGCCCTTGCGATCGGCCTTCTGCGCATGGATCACGGTGACGTCCGGGCGCACGGACGGTACCGCGGCAAGTACTTCGCCAGTGAATGGGCAAGTGACGGACTTGATCAGCGGGTTGACCTTTGGCAGATCGGAACCGGCGTAGGCGCGCAGCACCGCGAATGGCAGGCCGGAGGCACCGGCGACATAGGCGTTGGCCAGGTCGGCGTGGCTGTGCTCCTCGATCTCGATCGCGTGGGGCCACTGTTTCTCCACCGCGTCGCGCAAGCGATGCAGCGAGCCCACGCCCGGGTTGCCGCCCCAGGAGAAGATCAATTTGCGCGCGCAACCGGCGCCGATCAGCTGGTCGTAGATCAGGTCCGGGGTCATGCGCACCAGGGTCAGGTCGCGCTTGCCCTGGCGGATGATCTCGTGGCCGGCGGCGGTCGGGATCAGGTGGGTGAAACCTTCGAGGGCGACACTGTCGCCATCCTGGATGAACTGCTTCACGGCCTCGTGAAGCGAGAGGATTGCTGCCATTGGAGACTCCTGGTCAGGTCGAGTCGGGTCAGTGAGCAGCGGGCCGATGCATCGCTGCGATGGGCCCAGATTAAGGAGACTGAGGGGGTTATCTCAATCCGATAATCGCACTTTTGTGCGATTATCGAACCATTTGTTACCCTGCTATTTATACGATCCTGCAGGAGCGAGCCACCAGACCTCAGGTCGCATCCGCGTGGCTGACCAACCCTTTCACCACGACAGCCACCGCGGCCAATGCCGCCGGCACCAGCAGTGCCGTCAGCACCTGCTCGAAATTCCAGCCCAACCCCAGCAGCGTAGCCCCGCTCCAGGCGCCGAGAATCGCGCCGAAGCGGCCGATCCCGAGCATCCAGGAAACGCCTGTGGCACGGCCTTGGGTCGGATAGAAGCGCGCCGCCAGCGATGGCATGGCCGATTGCGCGCCGTTCACGCACATGCCGGCAACCAGCACCAGGGTCGCCAGCAAGGTGATGTTGCCCAGGCTCTGTCCAACGGCGTAGGCGAACACACCTGCCAGCAAGTAGAAGATGCCGATCACCTTGTGCGGGTTGAAGCGGTCCATGGCCCAACCCACTGCCACCGCGCTGAGCACCCCGCCAAACTGGAACAATGCGCCGATAAAGGCGGCCTGCTCCATGCTTGCGCCGCTGTCGCGCATCAGTGTCGGCAGCCAGCTGGTCAGCAGGTAGACGATCACCAGGCCCATGAAATAGGTCAGCCACAGCAATACGGTGCCCAGGCCATAGGTACCCGAGAAGATCACCGCAAACACGTTGCGCGCCGCCACCGCCTTCTGTTCCGGCACGCTGAAGCTCGATGCCTGGGCTACCTGTTCAGGATTGATCGGCGCCAGGGTCTTGCGCACCTTGTCGGCGCCGCGGTTGCGCACCACAAGGAACCGCGCCGACTCCGGCAACCAGGCCAAGAGCACCACTGCCAGCAGCAGTGGCAGGACACCGCCGATCACCAGCAGGCTGTGCCAGCCATATGCCGGGATCAGCTTGGCCGAAATGAAACCGCCGCCGGCCATGCCCAGGTTGAAGCCACAGAACATGCTGGTCACCAGCAGCGACTTGAGGCGCTCCGGAGTGTATTCCGACAACAAGGTGGTGGCGTTGGGCATGCCAGCCCCGAGGCCCAGGCCGGTCAGAAAGCGCAACACCAGCAATTGGTCGACATTGCTCGCGTAGGCCGAGGCCAGACTGAAGCCACCGAACACCAATACCGCGCCCACCAGCACGCCCTTGCGTCCGAAGCGGTCGGCCAGCGGGCCGGAGCCGAGGGCGCCGAACACCATGCCGATCAGCGCGGCGCTCATCACCGGGCCGAGGCTGGCCCGGTCGATGCCCCATTCCTGAGACAGCGCCGGGGCGATGAAGCCCATGGCGGCGGTGTCCAGGCCGTCGAGGAAGACGATCAGGAAACACAGGATCACCACCCGCCATTGATAACGGGACAGCGGCTGGGCATTGATGAAGGATTGGACGTCGAGGCAGTTGCCGACAGCGGATTGTGGCTTGTTCATTATTGTTATCCGGGAGTTGGGCGCAGGCAGGCTACCGCGCAGGGCGGATGCACTGGAACAGAAAACAGCGGATAGGTCGGCCGTGCTCAGCCGGAGTGCAGCAGCACCGTGCGCGGGTGCGACCGCGACAGCGAAGGGACAGTGGTCATGGGGATGCCCTCGGGCCTGTTGTTATTATCCGGTCGGCGCAGCCGACAGGTGCGACAGACATTAATCAGCGGGCGTGGGCGGCGCAATTCGTCGAGAGCGACACTGTGCGTTTATCGAACAGGAAACGGTATGGCGTGTTCAACGTTTCCGCGTATGAGCAACTGTCTTGTGTTGTTCGTAATCGCCTCATCGCTGGCAAGCCCGCTGAGCACGGTCGGTGTGGGAGCCGGCTTGCCGGCAATGGGGCGCAACGCGCCCCGGCGGGCTCAGCCAAATAGCTGATGGCACAAGTCCCTGCTGGCCGCCAGCAGGATCGGCAGGAAACGCTGCTCCAGTTCCCCGCGGCTGACGCGGCCGACATGGGTACTGACATTCAGCGCCGCCAGCACTTGACCCGACGCGTCATAGATCGGCACGGCAATCGAACGCAAGCCTTGCTCCAGTTCCTGATCCACCACGCACCAGCCCTGCTCACGCACCTGCTGGATACACGCGAACAACGAGGCCGGGTCATGCAGGGTACGGCTGGTACGGGCCTTGAGGTCGGCGCGTTCCAGGTATTCGTGCAGGCTGGCATCGTCCAGTGCCGCCAGCAGGATACGGCCCATCGAAGTGCAATAGGCCGGCAAACGCCCACCAACCGAGAGGTCCACCGAGATCAGCCGTTCGACCGTGGCGGAGCGCGCAATATAAAGGATGTCATCGCCTTCCAATGTGGCCATGTTGGCCGCTTCGTGGAGCTGGTCGCTGATGCGATCCAGGTAAGGCTGGGCCGACACCGCCAATGGCGTGGATGACAGGTAGGCATGACCAAGGGTCAACACTTTGGGCAACAGCGAATAGGTACGCCCGTCAGTGGTCGCGTAACCCAGCTTCATCAGGGTATGCAGGCAGCGCCGCACCGCGGCCCGCGGAATCTCCGTTCGATGGCTGATCTGGGCGATGGTCAGGTGGCGCTTGCGCTCCTGGAAGGCTTGGATCACTGCCAGGCCACGGGCCAGGGAGGTCATGAAGTCAGGGTCACCGGTGAATGCCTGGATACGCTTGGCAGCCGACGCCACGATCGGGGGTGCCAGGGTGGGGCTGGTACTGCGTGCGGGCTCGTTGGCTGACTGGCCGCTGGTTTCTTCGCTCATGGACATGCCTCAAAAAAATCGCTACCTCGTGCGATTATCGAACGAACGGCCGATAATCGCAATTGACCGCTGACACTTTTGCTTATACCTTTCCCCTGCCACATGTGGCTTCTTTGGAGAGACTGGTCAGGTACCCACCGTAGAAGTCCCAGGCAACGGCCTCGCCCCTCAGCGAGGCCGTTTTCATTTCTGACAGTAGACGGCGAACTTGCTTGGCACATCGGCTTGAACCTTTTGAATGCCGGCACGACAAAGGGTTTATAGACTGCACAATAAACTTCAGGTCTATTGTCAGTTGCAGGTAAAGAACGATAGCCTTCAACCGGACGATTGCTATAATTGCCGGTGTTGATTGCAAGCACCGTTTAACGGATCCAATCGACGCACTTTCGTTGCCTTGCGACTGCCAGCCCCTGTCTTTGCAGTGGCTTGCCGTGCGCTGCACAGCAGCTTGCCAACTCATGCATTGCCATTTCGGTGCAATGAATTGTTGGGCTTGCCGACATATCCGCATTCTGCGTGTGTATTTAAAGGCTGACGCCCCACTTCAACCTATTCAGGTATTACTGTGACGAAAGAAGAACTGCGCGCGGAACTCGAGCGCCAGGCTGAACGTTACAAGGATGTTTACGGTGGTGAAGTCACCACGTATGCCGCACAACCCGACCCGGAACGCAAACCCTGGCGTAAGCGTGCCAGCGTTCTCGACCAGGCGTTCGCCCAGGAAATCGAGAAGATCGAAAAGGAGCTGCGCAGCGACGACAATTGAAGCCGCTCAGTGCCAATGCGCCATCACCCAGGAAGGGTGTGCGGCGAAGCATGCCGGCGAAAACCTGTGATATGAAATGGAATCACACAAATTTCATACAGTCGTTTTAATTGCGCAAGCCCAGTAAAAATCACCTCAAATAGCTGATTTTTCTGAATTTTATCGATTTTTAACGGCGTTTTTTTGCGATTACCCGGCACGTGGGTGCTCGTGCCATGCCGGCATTCTCCTGCCATCGGTCAGCGGCAGGTGCATCGATTGCCATGGTTTTCTGGCATAATCCGCCCCCCCTAAGACCGCCAGACAACCTTCATGATCGATTTATTCAGCGGACTGGATGCCTGGGTTATCGTGAGCTTGACGCTCGCTCTGACCTTCGTGCTCGCCTTCGAGTTCATCAATGGCTTTCATGACACCGCCAACGCGGTAGCCACCGTCATCTATACCAAGGCCATGCCACCGCACCTCGCCGTGTTCTTCTCTGGCGTGTTCAACTTCCTCGGCGTTCTGCTCGGTGGTGTCGGGGTGGCCTATGCCATCGTCCACCTGCTGCCGGTCGAACTGCTGATCAATGTGAACACCGGCCACGGCCTGGCCATGGTCTTCTCGTTGCTGGCCGCCGCCATCACCTGGAACCTGGGCACCTGGTACTTCGGCATTCCGGCGTCCAGCTCGCACACCCTGATCGGCTCGATCCTCGGCGTCGGCCTGGCCAACGCCCTGCTCAGCGACATTCCGCTGGGTGACGGCGTCAACTGGCAGAAGGCCATCGATATCGCCATGTCCCTGGTGCTCTCGCCAATGGCCGGCTTTGCTGTCGCAGCCCTGGTGCTGATCGGCCTGAAATGGTGGCGCCCGCTGTCGAAGATGCACAAGACCCCTGACCAGCGCCGCAAGCTCGACGACAAGAAGCACCCGCCGTTCTGGAACCGCCTGGTGCTGGTGATCTCGGCCATGGGCGTGAGCTTCGTGCACGGCTCCAACGATGGCCAGAAAGGCATCGGCCTGATCATGCTGGTACTGATCGGTATCGTCCCGGCCAAGTTCGTCCTCGACCTGAACAGCACCACCTACCAGATCGAGCGTACCCGTGACGCCACCTTGCACCTGAGCCAGTTCTACCAGCGCAACGCCGCCACCCTGGGCGAGTTCCTGGCACTGGGCAAGGCGCAGGCAAGCGACCTGCCGGAGCAGTTCAGCTGCAATCCGCAGCAGACCGAGCCGACCATCGCCGCGCTGCAATCGTCGCTCGCCGGTGTGACCGACTATCGCGCCCTGAGCGCCGAGAAGCGCGTCGAAGTGCGCCGCTACCTGCTGTGCCTGGACGACACGGCGAAGAAGGTCGGCAAGCTGCCAGGCCTGGAGCCTCGCGAAAAGGCTGACCTGGATAAACTGCGCAAGGACCTGACCGCCACCACCGAATACGCCCCGTTCTGGGTGATCGTCGCTGTCGCCCTGGCCTTGGGCCTGGGCACCATGGTCGGCTGGAAACGCGTGGTGCTGACCGTTGGCGAGAAGATCGGCAAGCAGGGCATGACCTATGCCCAGGGGATGTCGGCCCAGATCACCGCGGCCTGCGCCATCGGCATGGCCAACGTGTTCAGCCTGCCGGTGTCCACCACCCACGTGCTGTCGTCTGGTGTCGCCGGTACCATGGTCGCCAACAAGAGCGGCCTGCAGGGCGGCACCGTGAAGACCATCCTGCTGGCCTGGGTACTCACCCTGCCGGCGTCGATGGGCCTGGCGGCCGGCCTGTTCTGGCTGGCCACCAAGGCCATTAGCTGAGTGCTGATGCAGTACTGAAAAAGGCGCCCCTTGCAGGGCGCCTTTTTCGTGGGAGCGGCGGTGCGCCGATGCGATCTGTCCCGAGATAGGCCCATTGAGGTTTAACGTTTCTTCCCACCCAACAGCGACCCCATCAACCCACGCACCAACTGGCGCCCCAGCTGATTGGCCGCCTGGCGCACCGCCGACTTGATCGCCTGCCCCGCCGCGCTCTGCAAGAACTCGCCGGCCTTGTCGGCGAAGCTGTCTTCCTCGGCCTTGGCCTGGGGTACCGGCTCCACAGGCTCACCCTTGCGCTGCGTGAGCATTTCATAGGCCGACTCACGATCGATCGGTTTGTCATAACGCCCTGACAACGCTGACGCCGGGATCAGCGCACTGCGCTCAGCCGCGCTCAAGGGTCCGATCCGCGACTGTGGCGGCGCGATCAACACCCGCTGAACCATGGCTGGCGTGCCCTTCTCCTCCAGGGTGCCAACCAAGGCTTCGCCGATACCGAGCTCAGTGAGCACCGCCAGGCTGTCGAACGCCGGGTTCGGCCGGAAACCATCAGCCACGGCACGCAATGATTTCTGCTCCTTGGCGGTGAAGGCGCGCAGGCCATGCTGGATACGCAACCCCAACTGAGCCAACACCGCATCCGGCAGATCTCCCGGCGACTGGGTGACGAAGTACACCCCCACGCCCTTGGAGCGGATCAGCCGCACCACCTGCTCCAGACGGTCCTGCAACGCTTTGGGCGTACCATTGAACAGCAGATGCGCCTCATCGAAGAACAGCGCAAGCACGGGCTTGTCGGCATCGCCGCGCTCCGGCAATTGCTCGAACAGTTCAGCCAGCAACCACAACAGGAACGTCGCATAGACCTTGGGAGCGTCATGCACCAGGCGGCTGGCATCGAGCAGGTGGATGCGGCCGCGCCCGTCGCCCTCCGGGCGCAGCAGATCTTCGAGCTGCAGCGCCGGTTCGCCGAACAATGCCTCGGCGCCTTGTTGTTCCAGCGTCGCCAACCGGCGCAAGAGCGCCTGCGTGGAAGCGCTGGTCATCAACGCGCTGTCCTCGCCCAACAATTGCGGGTTGTCCTTGAGGTGCGCGAGCAGGGCCTTGAGGTCCTTCAGGTCGAGCAGCAGCAAGCCCTCCCGGTCGGCCACCTTGAACGCCGCATACAAGGCAGCCTGCTGGCTGTCGGTGAGCTCCAGCAGGTTGCCCAGCAGCAGCGGCCCCATTTCACTCATCGTGGTGCGCAGGGGATGCCCCGATTGCCCCGCGACATCCCACAGGCTTACCGGGTAGCCCCGGGGCGTGTGGTTCAGCCACGGCATGCCGGCGATCCGCTCGGCCACCTTGCCCTGTGGCGCGCCCGCCGCACCGAGGCCACACAGATCGCCCTTGACATCCGCCGCGAATACCGCCACCCCGGCGTCACTGAACAGCTCGGCGAGGTGCTGCAGGGTCACCGTCTTGCCGGTGCCCGTGGCTCCGGCCACCAGGCCATGCCGGTTGGCCAGGCGCATGGCCTGGGATACCGGCTGACCATCCGGCCCCGCCCCTACAACCATTCGTAAGGAATCTGACATCTTCTTTCATCCCCTGCTCAAGTTCTGCCGCGTGACAGCCGATATTTCAAAATGATTCTTACCAGAAAGACAGTAACAACCCGAAAAGGACCCACGGGACTTGTTGCACTGTTTTCCAGCCGTGCTTTGTGCGAACGACCCGATAAAAACCTTAGCGGACACGATCACGTTATGAACAAAAGCCTTCGTTTCAGCCACAAGATTCTTCTGGCGGCATCACTGATCGTGATACTCGCCTTCAGCCTGTTCACCCTGTACAACGACTATCTCCAGCGTAACGCCATTCGCGAAGACCTGGAGAACTACCTGGCCGAGATGGGCGAGTCTACCTCCACCAACATCCGCAACCTGTTCGAAGGGCGCATCAAACTGGTCGACAACGTCGCCCAGAACCTCGCCCAGTTCCCACAGAACACCGGCACCCTGCTGGGCCAGAGCGCACTCACCTCGAGCTTCCTGACCATCTACCTGGGCCAGCCCGACGGCACCTTCACCGTGCGCCCCGACACCAAGATGCCCGACGGCTACGATCCGCGCGTGCGCCCGTGGTACAAGGACGGCCTGAACGCCAGCGGCCCGATCCTCACCGAGCCCTACATCGACATGGCCACCAACAAGATGGTCATCTCGATCATCAGCACCGCGTCGCGCTCGGTTGGCGTGGTCGGCGGCGACCTGGCCCTCGACGGCCTGGTGGAGATCATCAACTCGCTGAACTTCGGCGGCATGGGCTATGCCTTCCTGGTCAACGACCAGGGCAAGATCCTGGTGCACCCGGACAAGAACCTGGTGATGAAATCGCTGACAGACCTGTTCCCGCAGAACACCCCTCGCCTGTCCCGCGACCTGACCGAAGTCACCCTCAATGGCGAAACCCGCCTGCTGACCTTCACCCCGGTCAAAGGCCTGCCATCGGCCAACTGGTACATCGGCCTGTCGGTGGACAAGGACAAGGCATTTTCGATGCTCAGCACCTTCCGCACCTCGGCAGTGATTGCCACAGTGGTGGCGGTGGTGATCATCATCGCCCTGCTCGGGCTGTTGATCCGCGTGCTGATGCAGCCACTGCACACCATGACCCGCGCCATGTCGAACATCGCCGAAGGCGAAGGCGACCTGACCCGCCGCCTGGAAATTCACAACCACGACGAATTCGGCATTCTCGGCACCGCTTTCAACCGCTTCGTCGAACGCATCCACGGTTCGATCCGCGAGGTGTCATCGGCCACCGAGCAGGTCAACGAAGTGGCGCTGCGCGTGATCAGCGCCTCGAACTCGTCGATGGCCAACTCCGACGAGCAGTCCAATCGCACCAACAGCGTCGCCGCCGCCATCAACCAGCTCGGTGCCGCCGCCCAGGAGATCGCCGGCAATGCCGCCCAGGCCTCGCAGCATGCCAGCTCCGCGCGGCTGCTGGCCGAGGAAGGCCAGCAGGTGGTGCAGCGCAACATCGATGCGATGAACCGCCTTTCGGACCTGATCGTCACCTCCAGCGAGCATATCGAGACGCTGAACAACAAGACCGTGAACATCGGCCAGATCCTCGAGGTGATCACCAGCATTTCCCAGCAGACCAACCTGCTCGCCCTCAACGCCGCCATCGAGGCTGCACGCGCCGGTGAGGCCGGGCGCGGCTTCGCCGTGGTCGCCGACGAGGTACGCAATCTGGCGCACCGCACCCAGGAGTCGGCGCAACAGGTGCAGACCATGATCGAAGAGCTGCAGGTTGGCGCTCGCGAGTCGGTCGACACCATGGGCCAGAGCCAGCGTCACAGCCAGGACAGCATGGAAATCGCCAACCAGGCCGGCGAGCGCCTGGGCAGCGTCACCCAGCGTATCGGCGAGATCGACGGCATGAACCAGTCGGTGGCCACCGCCACCGAAGAGCAGACCGCCGTGGTCGACTCGATCAACATGGACATCAACGAGATCAACATGCTCAACCAGGAAGGCGTCGAGAACCTGCAGGCCACCCTGCGCGCCTGTTCGGACCTGGAACAGCAGGCCGGTCGCCTCAAGCACTTGGTCGGCAGCTTCCGCATCTGACCCTGCGCCCGCTCCCACTTTTGCAGTGGGAGCGGGCTGCGCCAAACCTCGATCGAACAAACTATCCTTCAAGTAGGTCAACCCTAAGGCGCGTCATCGCCGGCCCAGTGCCGTCTGGTGACACACCCGAGGACGATCCCGGAGGGATGCTGATCGTGCACATCGCCGACATCACCATGTTCTATGCCCCGGCCAGCGGCGGGGTAAGAACCTATCTTGATGCCAAACACCGCCGCCTCGACGCCATGTCCGGCGTTCGCCACAGCCTGTTGATTCCCGGCGCCAGCGCCAGCCAGACCAATGGCGTCTACCATGTTCCCGCGCCGCCCCTACCCTTCGGCAACGGCTACCGTTTCCCGGTGCGCCTGGCCCCTTGGTGCAAGGAGCTGCGTCGTCTACAGCCCGACCTGATCGAAGTCGGCGACCCCTACCTCACCGCCTGGGCGGCCCTGGAAGCGCGGCGCAAGCTCGATGTCCCGGTGATCGGCTTCTATCACTCCGACCTGCCGCTGCTGGTGAGCAACCGCATGGGCAATTGGTTCACCCCCAATGTCGAGGCCTATGTCAGCAAGCTCTACGGACATTTCGACCGGGTACTCGCGCCCAGCCAGGTGATGGCCGACAAGTTGCGCAGGCTGGGGGTCGAGAATGTGCATGTGCAACGCCTGGGGGTGGACCTGATGCAATTTCACCCTGACAAGCGCGACCCCGGCCTGCGTCGCGAACTGGGCATCGCCGATACCAGTCGACTGCTGGTGTTTGCCGGCCGTGGCTCGCGGGAAAAGAACCTGCCGGTACTGCTCGACTGCATGCAGGCACTCGGGCAGCCCTATCACCTGCTTTTGGTGGGCTCGAACATGCCGATCGGGGTGCCAGACAATGTCAGCGTGATCGACCACTTCTGCCCCCCCGATGAAGTCGCTCGGCTACTGGCCAGCGCCGACCTGCTGGTGCACGCCGGCGACCAGGAAACCTTCGGCCTGGTCATTCTCGAGGCCATGGCCAGTGCCACGCCCGTGGTGGCCGTGCACGCTGGCGCCTTCGGCGAAATCGTCAACGAACAGTGCGGCCGCCTGTGCCCACCTAACGACGGCCGCGCCATGGCCGCCGCCGTGCGCGAAGTCTTCGACCACGGCGTGCGCCAGCTTGGCAGCCAGGCGCGTCGCCACGTGGAACGCCATTACAGCTGGGACAACGTGGTCAGTGGCCTGCTCCAGCATTACCAGGCGGTGCTGGGCCACCCGCTACCGGTGCGCGCCCATGGCTGAGCCCGCCTCCACCCGACGCAGCCTGATGCTGGTGCTGCACGACGTGGCGCCGGAAACCTGGCCGGACTACCAGCCCTTCGTCCAGGCGATCGATGACCTGGGGGACGTGCCCATGACCTGGCTGGTGGTGCCGGATTTCCACCACCGCAATCCGCTCACGCATTCGCCCACCTTCTGTCGCCTGCTCGACCGACGCCTGGCCCGTGGCGACGAACTGGCCCTGCACGGCTACTACCATGCCGACGACGGTCCGGCGCCACGCGGGCCGCGCGAATATTTCATGCGCCGGATCTACACCCACGAAGGTGAGTTCCACGGCCTGGAACAGGCCAGCGCACTTCAGCGCCTGCAAGCCGGGCTGGCGTTGTTCGGGCAACAGGGCTGGCCAGTGGCGGGGTTCGTCGCCCCCGCCTGGCTGATGAGCGAAGGCACGCGCCAGGCGCTGCGCCAGCTGCCGCTGCGCTACACCAGCACCCCAAGGCACCTGTACCGGCTGCCGGACTTCACCGCCTTTGATGCCCCGGGGCTGGTATGGAGTGCCCGCAGCGCCTGGAGACGAGGGTTGTCCAAGGTAGTCAGTGACTGGCAGTGCCGGCGCTGGCGCGAGGCCGACACTCTGCGCCTGGGCCTGCATCCGGTGGACATGCGCCACGCCAGCTCACGCAATTACTGGCTCGAGACCTTGCACCAATTGCTGGCGCAGGGACGTGAGCCACTGACCAAGTCGGCCTGGTTGGAGCGCCAGGCCGCGCCATGAGTCGCCTGGGCTGGCTAGGCCTGGCATTGCTGCTGGCAGTGTCAGTGCCCGCCCTGCTGGGCGGCCGCGATTTGCTCCCACGCCTGCAATCCTTCGCCCCCGGCCTGATGGCGCTGCTGCTGGGCATGATCCTGCTGTGCTGGACGCTCAATGCCCTGCGCCTGCGCCTGCTGCTCGGCGAACAGGGCGCCCGGGTGGGCCGGCTCCGCAGCCTGGGAGTGGTCATGGCCACCGAGTTCGCCATCTGTACCACTCCTGGCGGTACGGGGGGCCCACTGACGCTGATGACCCTGCTGAAACGCGAGCGTATCGCGCCTTCGCTTAGCGGCGCGGTGTTCGCCATGGACCAGTTGAGCGACCTGCTGTTCTTCTTCTGCGCCATGCTGGCGATAGCCGCGTACGCCCTGTTCCACAGGCTCGGCCACAGCCAGACGCAAATGTTGATGGGCAGCGCGTTGCTCTTGTGCACCGCGTTGGCGGGAATCGTCCTGCTGCTGCGTTATCGACGCGGGGTGATGCGCGGCAATGGCCGGCTGTTGCGGCGCCTGGGCATGTCACCGGCACGACGGCGACGCTGGGCACGCAAAGTGCTGCGTTTCATCCATGCCCTGGGCGATACCTGGCGCATGCCACGGCGCACACTGGCTGCGGTGTTCTTCCTGACCTGCGCGCACTGGTGCCTGCGCTATAGCGTGTTGTACCTGGTGTTGCGCGGATTGGGCGTGGAGCTGGCGTGGATTCCGAGCTTCCTGGTGCAGATGCTGTCGCTCAGCGCGGGGCAGTTCAGCCTGCTGCCGGGCGGTGCCGGCGCGGCGGAGCTGACTTCGGCGACCTTGCTGTCACCGCTGGTGGGCAGTTCGACGGCAGCCGCGGCCATTCTGATCTGGCGCGCGGTTACCTACTATTTCTATCTGTTGGCCGGGGGGCCGGTGTTTCTATATCTGCTGGCGCGGCCATTGCTGGATCGTCGGCGCCGACAGACGGGTTGAGCCGCCCCCAGAGTTCGACAGCACCAGGGAACTCAGTGCCGTCTTCGTCGCTCAGGGCCTCGGGATCGAAGCGGGCCAGGCACCCCTCGCCCAAGGTCGCTGGCGCCGAGGCGCCGGCCTTGTCACGTGGATCCGCCATGCACCGGCCCTCGACTCAGTTGAACACCACGGTCTTGTTGCCATGCACCAGGACGCGGTCTTCGAGGTGATAGCGCAAGCCACGGGCCAGGACCATCTTCTCCACATCGCGGCCGAAACGGACCATGTCCTCGATGCTGTCGGCATGGCTGACCCGTACCACGTCCTGCTCGATGATGGGGCCGGCGTCGAGCTCCTCGGTCACGTAGTGGCAGGTCGCGCCGATCAGTTTCACGCCACGCAGCGCCGCCTGGTGATAAGGCTTGGCGCCGACGAACGACGGCAGGAAGCTGTGGTGGATGTTGATGACCTTTTCCGCGTATGCCTGGCACAGTTGCGGCGGCAGGATTTGCATGTAGCGCGCCAGCACCACGGCATCGGCGCCGCACTCCTCGACCAGGCGCGATACCTCGGCGAACGCCGGCTGCTTGTCCTTCGGATCGACCGGCACATGGTGGAACGGAATACCGTGCCATTCGACCATGCTGCGCAGGTCGTTGTGGTTGGAGATCACGCATGGGATCTCGCAGTCCAGCTCGTCGGTGTGCCAACGGTGCAGCAGGTCTGCCAGGCAGTGCGACTCGCGGCTGGCCATCAACACCACGCGCTTCTTCTGTGCCGAATCGGTGATCCGCCAGGTCATGGAGAACTCTTCGGCGATCGGCGCGAACGCCTCGCGGAAAGCCTCGATACCGAACGGCAGGGACTCGGCGCGAATCTCATGGCGCATGAAGAACCAACCGCTCTGCTCGTCGGAATGGTGGCTGGCTTCGTTGATCCAGCCATTGTAGAGGGCCAGGAAATTACTGACTTTCGCCACGATGCCGACACGGTCGGGGCAGGCAATCACCAGTCGATAGGTGCGCATGAGAGAGACTCCAGAACTTCGCAAAGGCGCATATTCTAGCGGCCTGCCGGGGAAAACGCAGTAATCATCTTTACCTGAGCGCTTTGCCTGAAGGGCTCGATCACACAGGTCCATAGCCTTTTTCCCAAGGGGGTAATCGGCATTGCCCCAAGAAATTTGTAAATTTTTCTTAACCTAATGACCGTGAAGTCATGCCCTACTATTAATTGAGTCTTCAATTTTAAATTGTTTACTTGAGAGTATCGTCTGTCTATTATTGCCCCCACTGTCTCTCTCCCTGAACATGTACTAAGGAACACACCATGTCCCTGATCAACGAGTACCGCGCCACCGAAGAAGCTATCAAGGAACTTCAGGCTCGTCTGGCCAACCTGTCGCAAGACGGCAAACTGCAAAAAGAGCTGGAGTTCGAAAAGAAGCTGCGCGAGCTGATGGCCGAAAACGGTAAATCGCTGCGTGACGTGATCGCGCTGCTCGATCCGGAAAGCAAACTGAGCAAGGCGCCGCGTGGCGCAGTCAAGACCACCGGCACCAAACGTGCACGCAAGGTCAAGCAATACAAGAACCCGCATAACGGCGAGGTTATTGAAACCAAGGGTGGCAACCACAAGACCCTGAAAGAGTGGAAAGCCAAGTGGGGCGGCGACGTCGTCGAAAGCTGGGCCACCCTGCTGGACTGATACGCTTAACGGGCGCATTGGTTTCAACATGAAAACGCCGGCAGTTGCCGGCGTTTTTGTTTATCTGCACATTTCAAAGCTGGTATTGCACTTTCAGTTGTCGGATATGGCCCTGCCAGGCTTCCAGTACCTGGCGCCCCGCCTCGCTGGCGTCTAGCAGGCTGCTTTGGCATGCCAGCTCGAAATCGCCCAGGGTGTTCGGCGCACCAAAGGCAGGGTCTGTAAGACGTTGCTGACAGAACGCATGCCAACGTGCGCGCTCTTGTTCATCAAGGGTGTCGGAAAAGTTTCGCGCCCGATAGCGGAACAACAATTCCGGCATGCGCGGATCATCGAACATCCACTGCCCCTTGGCCAATTGCGCCGGATCGGTACACCGCACTTGTTCGCTCAGGCGTTTGTCGCGGTCACCGAGGAAACCGTCATACAACTGTTGCTCCGGGTCTTCACTGGGTGCAAAGCCCTCTTCCTGATAGATGATGCCCAGCTTGTCTCGCCAAACAGTTTGCTGGTTGGCCAACTGCTGCGCCTGTTCCTGCAACACCGACAATTCAAGCCCCAACCGTTGTTGATCGGCCGGGCGCAGTACCGATAGCGGCGCCAGCACCGGGCACCGATTGATATGCACCAACTTCAGCGGTACCGGTAGTTCGCCCTCGGCCATATCTTCGTGCCGCGTGTACAAACGCTCACGCAATGCTTGCGCACTCTCCTCGAGCAGCGGCGAACTATCCTGCTGCAAGTCGCAGACTATCAGCGCGTTGCGATTACGCGGGTGCCAGGCCAATGGCAACACCACACCGATATAGTTGCGCTGCGCCGAGAAACGTCCGGATACATGTACCAGGGGCTGCAATAGGCGGATCTGCTCCATGACCTTGTGCTTGCTGCGCAACTGGAACAACCAGTCATACAACCTGGGCTGCCGGTCCCGAATCAACCGGGCCAGGGCAATGGTCGCCCGCACGTCGGAAAGCGCTTCGTGGGCATGGCCATGGTCGATGCCATTGGCCTTGCTCAACAGCTCCAGGCGCAAGCTGGTGCGCCCATCCTGCTGTGGCCAGACGATGCCCTCGGGGCGCAGCGCATAGGCAGTACGCACCACATCGATCAAGTCCCAGCGGCTGTTGCCCCCCTGCCATTCACGGGCATAGGGGTCGAAGAAGTTGCGGTAGAGGCTGTAGCGGGTGACCTCATCGTCGAAGCGCAACGTGTTGTAGCCGGCGCCACACGTGCCAGGCCGGGCCAGTTGCGCATGGATGCGCGTCATGAATTCGGCCTCGCACAGCCCCTGGCTGGCCAGCTGCTGTGGAGTGATGCCGGTCACCAGGCAGGCCGCCGGGTGCGGCAGGATATCGTCGGAGGGCCGGCAATAGAGGCTGATCGGCGCCTCGATCTCGTTGAGATCGAGGTCGGTGCGCACGCCGGCCACCTGCAGGGGGCGATCGCAGCGTGGATTGATGCCGGTGGTTTCGTAGTCGTGCCAGAAGATGCTGGAGCTCACGGGGTCTTCCTGTAACAAGGTCGACCAGAGTCTAACGGCACGCGCGAGGGCTGGGCCAGCCTTACGCAGAGGCGTTCATGGGCCGGAAGCTGAAGAAATCGCGCAGCGAGCGGACAAAGCCGTCGTATTCCTGCGGCGCCTGCAACAACATGAAACCGGCATCGAAATGCCCGGGCGTTTCATCTTCGCGGCACCACAGGCAACTGGCGGTCAGGTTGATGAACTGCAGGCCACCGCCGGCAAGGGGAACACGCAGTTGCAGCTCGAAGTCCGGCCCCACCAGCACCGGCAACTGGCTGATCAGCATCAGGCCGTCTTCGGAGGCATTGCCCAGATAGCCGATCTGCTGGTCGGTGCAGCGGTTGAAGACCTTGAGCACGCAAGGCAGTTGATGACGCTCTATATGTCGCTCGATAAACATGATCGCAGTGAAGTCCTGTACCTGGAGCCAGGAAGACAAGGTACTGGCGATGATCGTTACAACTCTCCAACAGATTAGCCCAGTCCGACGGACGGACTACATGAAATCATCGACACCTTGGGATTAACGCCAAGGTGTAGAGTTCACCGGGCTGGCCACCGCCGCTTCGCTGCCACGCAGGTGGCCGAGCTTCTCCAGCGTCTGCAGGCGCGCCTGCGCGCGGTAGGCGTATTCGTTGCGCGGGTACTGCTGGATCAGGTACTGGTAGGTCTGCGCAGCGTCGACGTAGAGCTTCTGGCGTTCCAGGCACTGGCCACGCAGCAGCGATACTTCCGGGTGGATGAACGGCCGGGCACGGCTGGTGCGGTCGACCTGCGACAGCTCCAGCATCACCTTTGCACAGTCACCACGGTCATAGGCGCGATAGGCATTGTTCAGGTGGTGGTCCATGGACCAGCGGGTGCAGCCGACGACACTGGCCGCCATGGTCAAAACGATCAGGGTGCGCATGGGAATTCTCCTTTGATGGCAGTGTATCGGCCTTTCACGGCAAATCTTCACAGCCTTTTGCAAGCATACAGCGACCGTTCAAACGCCACCCTCGCAACCGTACAGGTAGTGCAACGGAACAATGACTACAGCGCAATTGAGGAGTAGCCTTTCGCTGCGCTTCACTATAGGAGTCTGTGCATGACCATCCGCCGTACCAAAATCGTCGCCACCCTTGGCCCCGCCAGCAACTCGCCGGAAGTGATCGAACAGCTGATCCTCGCCGGCCTTGACGTGGCACGCCTGAACTTCTCCCACGGCACCCCGGACGAGCACAAGGCCCGCGCCCGCCTGATCCGCGACATCGCCGCCAAGAACGGCCGTCACGTCGCGCTGCTGGGGGACCTGCAGGGTCCGAAGATCCGCATCGCCAAGTTCGCCAACAAGCGCATCGAACTGAAAGTCGGTGACAAGTTCACCTTCTCCACCGCTCACCCGCTGACCGAAGGCAACCAGGATATCGTCGGCATCGACTACCCCGACCTGGTCAAGGACTGCGGCGTCGGTGACGAACTGCTGCTCGACGACGGCCGGGTGGTCATGCGCGTCGAAACCGCCACCGCAGACGCCCTGCACTGCGTGGTGATCATCGGCGGCCCGCTGTCGGACCACAAAGGCATCAACCGCAAAGGTGGCGGCCTGACCGCACCGGCCCTGACCGAGAAGGACAAGGCCGACATCAAGCTGGCCGCGGAAATGGACCTGGACTACCTGGCCGTTTCGTTCCCGCGCGACGCCAGCGACATGGAATACGCCCGCAAGCTGCGTGACGAAGCCGGCGGCAGCGCCTGGCTGGTGGCCAAGATCGAACGCGCCGAAGCGGTCGCCGACGACGAGACGCTCGACCAGTTGATCCTCGCTTCCGACGCAGTCATGGTTGCCCGTGGCGACCTGGGCGTGGAAATCGGCGATGCCGAGTTGATCGCCATCCAGAAGAAGATCATCCAGCACGCCCGCCGCAACAACAAAGCGGTGATCGTGGCGACCCAGATGATGGAGTCGATGATCCAGAACCCGATGCCGACCCGCGCCGAAGTATCGGACGTGGCCAACGCCGTGCTCGACAACACCGACGCAGTGATGCTGTCAGCCGAAAGCGCCGCCGGCAGCTACCCGATCGAAGCCGTACAGGCCATGGCCCGTATCTGCTCGGGCGCCGAGAAGCACCCGACCAGCCAGAAGTCCAGCCACCGCCTGCACACCACCTTCGAGCGCTGCGACGAGTCCATCGCCCTGGCGGCGATGTACACCGCCAACCACTTCCCCGGCGTCAAGGCGATCATCGCCCTCACCGAAAGTGGCTACACCCCGCTGATCATGTCGCGCCTGCGTTCGCACGTGCCGATCTTCGCCCTGTCGCCGCACCGTGCTACCCAGGCCCGTGCCAACATGTTCCGCGGCGTCTACCCGATTGCCTTCGACCCGGCCTCGCTGCCGGCCGACAAGGTCAGCCAGGCGGCGGTCGACGAGCTGCTCAAGCGCGGCCTCGTAGAGCAAGGCGACTGGGTCATCCTGACCAAGGGTGACAGCTACCACACCATCGGTGGCACCAACGGCATGAAGATCCTGCATGTCGGTGATCCGCTGGTCGGCTGATCCCTCAGCAGCACCTATCGCGGGGCAAGCCCGCTCCCACGCCGGTGTCGGCATTGTGGGAGCGGGCTTGCCCCGCGATGCTTTTCAGCCCTCAAACATGCTCGGTAAACACGTCCGCAAATATCTGATTACGTGGCACCCCAGCAATGAACAGCCGTCGGGCAAAGCGCTCCACGCTCCCAGGTGACCCGCACACCAGCGCCATGGTCTGACGCGACATCAGCTTCAACCCAGCCAGCGCTTCATCCAGCTGCGCCGCCAACACCCATTCGACCGTCACTCCGTCCAGCGCCTGTAACGACTGCGCCAGATAGTGCCCCTCAGCGGTGTGTGCCACGTGCAGCACCCGAATTTCCCCCTGATGCCCCTGTCGCAATGCCTCACGCAGGATGCCCCACAACGGCGCCAGCCCGGTACCCGCCGCCAGCAGCCAGAGCGGCCGCGCCTGCCAGTCCGGGTCGTAGTGCAACGCACCGCCCCGGAGTTCGCCGAGCCTCAGCACATCCCCCAGCCGAAGTTGCCTTGCCTGGTCGCAGAACGCGCCGGAACGGTGGCAATCCAGGTGAAATTCGAGAAAATCGTCCTCGCCCGGCAGGCTCGCCAACGAGTAGGGTCGCGCAACGCCGTCGCTCCACAACACCAGGTGCTGCCCGGCCTGGTAGCGCAATGGCCGCTCCGGTCGCAGCCTCAGACGCAGCACATCGGCGAACCAGTCCAGCCCGATCACCGTGGCCGGCAGGCCATCGTTTCGGGGGTCGAACAGCGCCACCCGCAGGTCACTGGTGACCGAGCACTGGCAGGCCAGGCGCCAGCCCTGCTCGCGTTTTTCCGCCGCCAGCGCCTCGGGTTTCGCGTCGAGGGGAATACCGTCCAGGCAACGCACCAGGCAGGCGTGGCAGCTGCCGGCGCGGCAGCTGTAGGGCACGTTCAGGCCTGCCTCGTTGAGGGCATCCAGTAGGTTGCTGCCGCCTGGCACTGCCCATTGGCGCTCGCCCACGCAGAGTTCGGGCATGGTCAGGTTTCTCGTCCGATTAAAAGTATTACTGGCGCCACTTTGCGCTACCGATGCCACAGCATCGCATGTCATCAGCAAAAAGGATGCCCCTTCCCTGCCGACCTTGGTCCAGACCACGTGCAGGTGTTTCCGAAGACGGGGGCACGGTATACTGCCGCGCCTTTTTTGTGCCGGCCCGACCAGCCGGCGCCTTGCCAGGCGTTCCTGACATACAGGTGTGCACTGTCGGAATGCCTTTTCGAATGTTCCCGTCTTTAAGAGGAGCGCGCTGCATGACCGTGATCAAGCAAGACGACCTGATTCAGAGCGTCGCCGACGCCCTGCAATTCATCTCGTACTACCACCCCGTCGACTTCATCCAGGCGATGCACGAGGCCTACCTGCGTGAAGAGTCGCCTGCCGCGCGTGACTCGATCGCCCAGATCCTGATCAACTCGCGCATGTGCGCCACCGGCCACCGCCCGATCTGCCAGGACACCGGCATCGTCACCGTGTTCATCCGCGTCGGCATGGACGTGCGCTGGGACGGCGCCACCCTGAGCGTCGACGACATGATCAACGAAGGTGTGCGCCGCGCCTACAACCTGCCCGAGAACGTCCTGCGCGCCTCGATCCTGGCCGACCCGGCCGGTGCCCGCAAGAACACCAAGGACAACACTCCGGCAGTGATCCACTACTCCATCGTCCCCGGCGACAAGGTCGAGGTGGATGTCGCGGCCAAGGGCGGCGGCTCGGAAAACAAGTCGAAGATGGCCATGCTCAACCCGTCCGACTCGATCGTCGACTGGGTGCTCAAGACCGTCCCGACCATGGGCGCTGGCTGGTGTCCGCCTGGCATGCTGGGCATCGGCATCGGCGGCACCGCCGAGAAAGCCGCGGTGATGGCCAAGGAAGTGTTGATGGAATCCATCGACATCCATGAGCTGAAAGCCCGTGGCCCGCAGAACCGCATCGAAGAGATCCGCCTGGAGCTGTTCGACAAGGTCAACCAGTTGGGCATCGGCGCCCAGGGCCTGGGCGGCCTGACCACCGTGCTCGACGTCAAGATCATGGACTACCCGACCCACGCCGCCTCCCTGCCGGTGTGCATGATCCCCAACTGCGCCGCTACCCGTCACGCCCACTTCGTGCTCGACGGTTCCGGCCCGGCCGAGCTGGAAGCGCCATCGCTGGACGCCTACCCGGAAATCGTCTGGGAAGCCGGCCCAAGCGCCCGCCGCGTGAACCTGGACGCGATCACCCCGGAAGAAGTCGCCAGCTGGCAGCCCGGCGAGACCATCCTGCTCAACGGCAAGATGCTCACCGGCCGCGACGCCGCGCACAAGCGCATGGTCGAGATGCTCAACCGCGGTGAAGAACTGCCGGTGGACCTCAAAGGCCGCTTCATCTACTACGTAGGCCCGGTCGACCCGGTCGGCGACGAAGTGGTCGGCCCAGCCGGCCCGACCACCGCCACGCGGATGGACAAGTTCACCCGCCAGATCCTCGAGCAGACCGGTCTGCTGGGCATGATCGGCAAGTCCGAACGTGGCCCGACCGCCATCGAGGCGATCAAGGACAACAAGGCCGTGTACCTGATGGCCGTCGGTGGCGCCGCCTACCTGGTAGCCCAGGCCATCCGCAAGTCGAAGGTCCTGGCCTTCGCCGAGCTGGGCATGGAAGCGATCTACGAGTTCGAAGTGAAGGACATGCCGGTCACCGTCGCGGTGGACAGCAAGGGTGAATCGGTGCACATCACCGGCCCTGCGCTGTGGCAGAGCAAAATTGCCGAAAGCCTGGCGGTGGAAGTGAAGTAATTTCAACATTCACCCGTAAGAAAAAAGCCGCTCCCTCGAGGAGCGGTTTTTTTTGCTCGCAAGAAATTATGGAGGCTCCCACAGCCAGCAATAAATACCGCTCTCATCGCGCACTTTCCTACTCAAATGAAGCCTCACTTCCTTCAGAGGCAAACCTTATGAGCAGTACTGTAAAAGCCAATCAATGGCTACGCCGCTTCCAACTGGATATCACTTCCAACTCCCGTCGCGTGTATGCCAATGGCTGCCAACAAGTGGAGATCACCGTCACGCTCGAACCTCGTAACGGCCAGACGATCTCTCGAGAAAGTCTCGACTCGCTAGCCTTGGTCCAGATCGATGACGAAGGCATCCCTCGAGTATTGGATCAGCCGGACCTCTACGCGCACACACAGCGCGATGAGCGATTCATCTACCACAACGCCACCGGCAGTGCCCCCAGCGCACTGCTGGCGTCGTCGTCCAAATCCATTCACCGACGCTTCTATGTGACATCGAAGCGTCCTGGCGGCACGCTGAGCCCTATCTACGCGGCGATCTGGATGGATGAAGATCATCTGTTCGTCACCAATGCCGAACCCTTCAAGTCCTCGGTCGTCATTGAATCCATCGCCCCTGCGCTGGGTCATAAGGAGCTCTTCCAACTCAGCGTCGAGTCACCCCTCAAGTACAAGCTCCCCAGCGACAATCTGAATTACTGGGATGACGAATTCGAAGAATCGGTCGGCTATTTCGGATTTGCCGATCCGAGAACCATGGTGGTCCAAAGCGAGGCGCTGGCCACACCTTCGTCTCACCCCATCTATGAAATGAACGCATGGGATCACGCATTGATCTCTTTCCAACTTACCAATGACTACAGCCAGCACCGCAAGGTGACGGTCTATGAGGCAGGCCAGCCATTCACGGTGAAATCTCCAGAGTCGGACCGAGTCCATCACCAGCGTCCGGGACACCTGCTGATCCATATGTACGCCAAACGCTTCTATAACCGTCACTACAGCAGCTCCCAGACTAAGCGCAGTATCTGGAAGGTGATCGACCAGCATGGCAATGGCTATGAAGTCGAGTTCTTTGTTGCAGAAGCAGGAAAGCATGTGTCCTTCAAGGTAAGTGCGAGCCAGGCCTGACCTTCCTGGAAACTCGGTGCCCGTGAAAAGGGGCACCGACCTCTCCCTGCGACAGGAAACACCCAATGTCTACGATACATACCCAAGCCAGCAATTTTCTGGACTTCATGAAAACCGGCGTGGACAACCGTACCGGCCAGTTCACCCTCGCCGTCGCCCTGCCCCTACCACCCGCCAACCAGCTGAGAGGGCCGGCGCTCTCGATCACCCTGGTCTTCAGCGTGCTGGGCTCAAGTGTCAACAAAGGCTACGGACTAGGCTGGACCCTCGGGCTGTCCGAGCTCGACGGGAACACCCTGAGGCTCGCCTCCGGCGAGCAGTACGCCATTGATCAAGATGCTTCCACGTTCGCAGCCGATACGCCGCTGACCTTCAGCGATCAAAAACTCCCGGCGCTGCGAGTCACCCCACAACACAACGGTGATTTCCGGGTAGACAAGAAGTCCGGAGAACGCGAAATCCTGCGGGAGCAGGAAGACAGTGGCCGCTATCTGGTCGAGGAAATACACTCCCCGGAGGGCCATCGCCTGTTCATCAACTGGGCGCCCTACGGCAATGACGGCCAATTCATTCTGCAGCGGATCAGCGATGAACAGCGCGCGCTGCTGAGCGTGGATCAGCTGGAGGAAGAAGTTCATCTCATCTTCAACCCGGATACCACGCAAGCGCTTATGTTGCGTCTGGTGTTGAGCAATGACCGACTCAGCGAAATCCACGTTCCCGGCATCCAGCGCCCTTTCGGCATCGAGTACGACACCCTGGCCCTGGACAATGGAGCCCACCTGCTGCTGCCCACCACCCTGCACAGCCCGCTGGGCGCCCACGACATCGTCAAGTGGGCGACCGGGGCCGACGGCCATCAGCTGCCGGCCAACGCACCGTTTTCCCATCTGCCGCGGGTCGAGTCATGGATCCACAGCGCCGGCCCCCCCGACACCGAAAGGATGCACCACTACCGATGGATCGGCACGGCCAATTTCCTTGGCTTCGGCAGCGCCCAGGCGTTTTCCTGGGAACATGGACGAGACAACCTCTATCAGGTCGAAAGCGACTACCAGTACGAAGTGGTCGAAACGGTCAGCGATGCACAGGGCACGATCCTGGATACCATCACCCGCACCTGGAACCGCTTTCATCTGCCCCTCCTGGAAAGCTCGCGTCGAGGCAATTGCGAGATCAGCACGCATACCCGCTACGGTATCGACCCTGGCAGAACCTGGGAGGAGCAATCCAGTACCTGCCAGCTCCCCCATCAGGTCTCGACCACTTACACAGACCATGCCCGCCCAGGGGCCAGTCGCACCGAAACGACGGTTTATCAATACGACAACTACGGCAACATCACCCAGGTCGACTACCCAACCGGCATCAGTGAGATCAATTGCTACTATCCCGCCGAAGGGGGAGAAGGTTGCCCAGCAGATCCCTTGGGGATGGTGCGCTTCCTGCGCAAGAAAACTACCCGGCCAGCCAAGGCTGACGGCTCAGCTCCAATGTTGAGCAGCACGTACACCTATGCGCCACTCCCTTCACTGATCGTGGATGCCCCAGCGCATATCGTGGTCGAGCGTGAGCAGTTGCTGGACGAGCTGGACAGCCGCTTGCTGGAGGAGACCCGCCACATCTATTTCCATCAGCCCCACATCTGCTACGGGCGCATCCAGCGAAGCGTCACGACGCTCAACGGCAGGTCTACCGCTACCGAATACCACTATGGGCACGCAAACGGAGCGTTGGTTTTACGGAGCACGATCATCGGCTTCGAAAATGACGACGTGAACCGCTCAACCCACAACACCGCGCAGTCCCTGCTCACAGGCCAGACCATTTGGGAACGTAGCGAGAGCGGGGCGCTCACCCGCTACGAGTATGACCCGATTGGCCGTATCGTCCGAACACTCAACGCAACCGGTAGCCCGTACCAGACACAGCGTCTGGTGCGTTACCACCTGGGAGACGCACTAGCCGTGAACCTGCACGGCACAAGCGTCCTGCCAGCGATGATGGTCGAACAGGTGGAGGTCACCGGCCGACGCCAGCGTCTGTGGCTCGACGGCGACGGACGTACGCGGCGTATCGAATTGGAAGACCTGGACAACGAACCCGGTCGCTTCCTTGAAATCATGCGCTGTGAATTCGATGCCCTGGGCCGGCAGATACGCCGGACGACCCAGGACTGGTTGTCCAAGGATTCGCCTGTTCCGCTGTCCCTGACCACCACCACCGTCTTCGACGACTGGGGCCAAGCCACCCTTACCATCGACGCCCAACGCATATCCACACATACGGTCCAGGACCCAATCACTCGTCGCTGCGAGCAATGGCAAGCTGCGGGCGGACTCTCCAGCCCTCGGAATGTGACCCTGAAAAACCTCGCGGGCAGCCCCATCGAAGAGCAGCGCTACGATTGCGAAAACAATCTGGCCCGCACATTGAAGTGGGTGCGCGATGGCCTGGACAGGGTAGTCGAAGAGCGGCTCAGCGTACCGAACATGTCCACTACCGTTACCCGCTACCGATATGACCACTATTCGCGGGTCATCGAAAAAGTCTTGGAAGATGGCACTACCCTCGCGTGGCAATTCGCGCCCCACAGCGATGGACAGCATCCCGAAATGATTACCACCACTGCTCCTGCGCACGAGGAACAACCATGAACGCCATCACCTTGGGGCGGCAGACTTTCGACGGCCTGGGCCGCCAGCGCTCGGTCGAAGTGGCCGGGCGCACCACCCACTACCACTACCGCCCGGGCCAGTTGCCTCCCCACGCCAATACGCTTGCCGATGGAAGGCGCGTGGACTTCGCCTACGAACCACAACTGCATGACGTGCTGCTGTCTTCCACTGCCGAGGGCGGCCACAGCGAACAACTGCATTATCACCCTCGCCTGGGTCACCCCACCGAGGCCAGTGGTGCCCTGGGGACGCTGAAGTGGAGCTTCTCACCCGCCGGCTTGCCGCAGCAGGAGTCCTGGGTCATCGAGGGCGCCGAGTACAGTACCCTTTGGCATACATCGTTGGGCGGCAGGCCACTGGGTTTCGTGGACGCCAACGGCACCAAACAACAACGCCATTACGATGCATTCGGCAGGCTCGCGCAAATCATCGCAGGCAAGGTCAGTACGCGCATCACCTATGACGCCCTTTCACGTGTGAACCAAGTCACCACTCAAGATCAAGACGCCCGCGTTCTGGTCAGGCAACTGACCTACGATGCCATGGGGCGAGAAGCCAGCAGCACCTTCACCCTGACCGAAAACGGTGCAACTCGGACCTTCACCCAAACCCTCGGCTACAACACACTCGATCAGCTCATCCGACGTACTGGCAATGACGGCCAGCAAGAGGCTGACGAACGCTTCGCCTACGATTCGCGAGGCCGCTTGGTGCGCTTTACCGCGAACACCAATGCCGCACCACGGGATCCGTTCGGCAACGCCATCGTCGAACAACGCTTTGTCTTCAATGAGCGCGACGGCTATCGACAAGTCACCAGCCGTTTCAACGACGGCAGCGAAGATGTCGCCCACTTCCACTACGCAGCCGATGACCCCTGCCAGATCGTGGCGATCGATCATAGCCACTCCAGCTGGCCAGCGCGGATTGAGCTGACCTACGACGCCCACGGACGCGTCATCGCCGACAGCCTGGGGCGCAAGCTCACGTGGGACGCCCACGAACGTCTGCAACGCGTCGAATATGAGGGCAGGACATGCGAGTACCGCTACACCCCGAATGGCCAACTACGCGACCGAATTATCGATGGCACGCTCAACCGCAGCTTCTTCAGCGGCAAGCAACTGACCCATGAGCACCAGGGAAACACCACACTTGAGGTGATGGGCGACGGCAGCACTCTGTTCGCGGTGAGCGCGATCACCGAAGGTGTACGCCAGACAACTTTGCTAGGCTGCGACGGCCAAGGCTCGATACGCATCAAAGCCGGCGCCCAGGCGCGCATGCTGCAATACACCCCACATGGCAGCGAACAGGGCAACGACCAGCAACAGCCGTTCGGGTATGCAGGAGAACGCCGTGAACCACTGACCGGCTGGTACATCGCCGCAGGCTATCGGCCCTACGACCCCTTGCTGATGTGTTTCCTCGCGCCCGACAGCGAAAGCCCGTTCGGTCATGGCGGTATCAATGCCTACACCTACTGTGGCGGCGACCCGGTCAACCGCATCGACCCAGATGGGCACAGCTGGCAGACCTGGGTCATGGCCGGCATTGGTCTGGCAGTCGGAGCACTGGCTACGGTCGCCAGCTTTGGCGCCGCCGGCGCCGCGCTTGCCGCGGGCGGTATCCTCAGTGCCAGCGGTGCACTGGCCGTGGCGACGGCGACGCTCAACATCGTGTCCTTGGGCACGGGAGCGGCAGCGATGGCCATGCAAGCGCAAGGCAAGAATGAGCAAGCCGCCAACGTGCTCGGCTGGATATCGTTAGGCACAGGGGTATCCAGTCTTGCAACGGGGGGCTTGGCGCGGATGGCTGGAAAATGCGTCAGCACCCTCAAGCGCAGCAATGCACTGAGAAAGCCCGCAGCTCACGCCCCCAAGAACCCTCAGCATTCAATTGACGTCATGTTCAGAAGCCCCAGAACCAACCAAGCAGAGGTCGTCTGGTACGACGATGCATGGGGCAGAGGGATAAAAGCTTTTGAAACACATGGGGGCAAGAACGGTGTCTTGATGAATGCGGCCGGCCAATACGAAGACGCAGCACGCATCGCGCTGCGCGAAATAGCCCCGCGCCTGGCCCATACGCCAGCTGGCGAGCCCATCGTCCTGCTGGCCTGCTGGGGCGGGAAAAGCGGCGCGGCGCAACGAATCGCCGATGTGCTGCAACGCCCGGTTTATGGCACCGACAAGATCACTTACGTCCCAGGTGTAAGCCGTATGGACAGGCTGGACGTCGGCAATCTCTGGTCGACCGTGCCCATGCAGAAGATCTCTAGATACCGTCGATTGCTAGGTGCCAAAGGTCCGTACGACTTCGACAGTACCCTGGAGCCGGCAACTGGACGAATGTACTTCCCATCATGAGGCCCCTACCTGTAGACACACCGTCAGGCAGATCATATCGGTAGCGCCTTGAGCCAGAACGACATGATCTTGTCGCTGCTTTCCTGCTCGTCCCGATCGCGCCAGGCATGACGGGTACGCAATGAAGGGTCCTGCAGGAAGCCGCGGTTACGCCAGAAACCGTGCAATGGTTTGTAATTGGCAGGCCGCAGCGGGTGTATGCCTGGGCGCTCGACAACGCAGAACGCGCAGTAATCAAACTCGGCCAACTTGTGTGCATACGATTCGCGCTCGATGAAAAAGCGCACGCCCAGGCCCTGACTGCGATAAGCAGGTAGCAACACCGAGCCACCAAAGTAGTACACCGACGTCGGATCACGTCCCTGGGCAAGGAACGGTTGCTGGAAGAGAGGCGTCTCGTCTGTCAGCGGCAGGCCGGTGGAGGCACCTACTAATTGGCCACCGTCCAATGCCACCACCATCAGGCTGCGACCAGAATCGGCGTAGGTGGCCAAGTGATTCGTCTCATGCTCCAGCGAACCTTCATAGAGGTAGGGATACTCGCGAAACACCGTCAGGCGCAAGCGCGCAAGCTCATCGATATAAGGCGCAATCGCCGCGCCATGCAGCAAGCGTATTTCCATGGGGAAGCAGTCGTCTGGTCGCGGTGGATAACGCGCTCGGGCAAGCCGGCCTGAGGGGAAACCCTACCATCGGCATCGCAACCTGCCGTTGTCCCTGTGCGACAGGTGCTTCTCCAGGACCGCTACCGACAGACTGCTCACGACCTTACTGAATGCGCGTCCCAAGCACCTTGAGAAACGCCGCAAGCCACGCCGGATGCGCAGGCCAGGCCGGCGCCGTCACCAGGTTGCCGTCCACATGGGCCTGGTCCACCGCGATATCGATGAACCGTCCGCCCGCCAGCCGTACCTCGGGCGCACAGGCGGGATAAGCGCTGCACTCACGCCCTTCGAGCACACCTGCCGCCGCCAGCAACTGCGCCCCATGGCACACCGCCGCGATCGGCTTGCCGGCCAGGTCGAACGCCTTGACCAGCTCCAGCACCTTGTCGTTCAGGCGCAGGTATTCCGGCGCACGCCCACCGGGGATCAGCAACGCGTCATAGCTCTCGGCCCGCACCTGAACGAAGTCGTAGTTCAACGCGAAGTTGTGCCCGGGCTTCTCGCTGTAGGTCTGCTCGCCTTCGAAATCGTGAATTGCCGTGCGCACCGTCTGCCCGGCGATCTTCTCCGGGCACACGGCATGGACGGTATGGCCGACCATGGCCAGGGCCTGGAACGGCACCATCACTTCGTAGTCCTCCACATAGTCACCCACCAGCATGAGAATCTTCTTCGCCGTCATCGCATCCACTCCATCGGTTGTCTGGGAACAGTTCCAGCACGATAGTCTGCTTTGCGTGACGGCGATATACGTCGCTAGTCGCGGCGATCCAGCAGATTGGCCACCAGCCGGTCCAGCCAGCCCCACAGGCGCTGTTGCACCCGACGCCACAGTGGACGGGCATGCCAGCGCGCCAGGTCGACCTCCAGGCTCTGGGCGAAATCGCGCTCGAAGCTGGCGGCGACAGCAGCACTCAGCGGCGGATCGATGGCTTCGACGTTGGCCTCGAGGTTGAAGCGCAGGTTCCAGTGATCGAAGTTGCAGGAGCCGACGCTGACCCAGTCGTCCACCAGCACCATCTTCAGGTGCAGGAAGCATGGCTGGTATTCGAATATCCGCACCCCGGCACGCAGCAGCCTTGGGTAATAGCGGTGCCCGGCATAGCGCACCGCCGGGTGGTCGGTGCGCGGGCCGGTGAGCAGCAGGCGCACGTCGATGCCCTTCTGCGCGGCACGGCGCAGCGAGCGCCGCACGCTGAAGGTCGGCAGGAAATAGGGCGTGGCCAGCCAGATGCGCCGCTGGCCGCTGTTCAGCGCGCGCACCAGCGCATGCAGGATGTCCTTGTGCTGACGGGCGTCGGCATAGGCCACCCGGCCCATGCCCTGCCCCTGCGCCGGCACCTGGGGCAGGCGCGGCAGGCCGAAGCCCTCAGGCGGGCGCCAGGCGGTGCGGCGCTGGTTGGCGTGCCACTGGCGGTCGAACAAGAGTTGCCAATCGGTGACGATCGGCCCCTCCATGCGCACCATCACCTCGTGCCACTCGCTGGTGTCGGCATCCGGTGTCCAGAACTCGTCGGTGACCCCGGTACCGCCGACCACCGCCCAGCGTTCGTCCACCAGCAACAGCTTGCGATGATCGCGATAGAGGTTGCGCAAACCCCGGCGCCAGCGCAGGCGGTTGTACCAGCGCAGCTGGACACCCGCCGCCAGCAGGCGCTCGCGCAACGACACGGTAAAGGCCAGCGAACCGTAGTCGTCGAACAGGCAGCGTACCCGCACGCCGCGCCGAGCCGCCTGCTCCAGGGCGTCGACCACAGCCTCGGCGCAGGCGCCGGCCTCGACCAGGTAAAGCTCCAGGTCGACCTGGAACTCGGCACGCACGATCGCCAGGAGCATGCGCGGGAAGA
This sequence comes from Pseudomonas sp. TE6288, assembly GCF_054062095.1. Lineage (NCBI taxonomy): Bacteria > Pseudomonadati > Pseudomonadota > Gammaproteobacteria > Pseudomonadales > Pseudomonadaceae > Pseudomonas > Pseudomonas sp. TE6288. The sequence continues at coordinate 50,328 of NZ_JBSSEW010000005.1, read as the reverse complement.
ACTCGGGGCCGTCGATCAGCAGTTCGAACTGGTTGCCATCCCGCCAGGGGAAGACCGGCCCCGGCATGTCAGCGGGCGGTGAAGATCAGCACCGCGCTCACCGGCACCGAGGGGTTGATCGACTTGAGCCCGGCCAGCTTGCGCAGGTTTTCCAGGCCCGGCAGCAGGCCGAACGCCGAGGCGCGCAGGATCAGCGGCTCCAGCGTCACCACCTGGAAACGCCGCTCGTCCAGGCGTGTGGCCAGCAGCAGGGTGTTGTAGCTGCGGGTCTGGCCGTGCAGGGTCACGCTCACCGGCAAGCGCAGTTCCAGCTGCGCGCCGTTGGCCAGGTCGTTGATCGGGCGCAGGTCGATCTGTGCCTGCACCGTGGCCTCGGGGAACTGCTCGAAGGCGAACAGGCTGTCGCGCATGCGCTCGTCACGCAGTGGGATGCCGCTGCTGATCGAGTCCATCTCGATGCTGACCTCGGCCGCGCCCTTGCGGTCGACCTTGCCATGCAGCACCAGGAAACGGTTGACCTCGGCGATATTGCCATTCTTGCCGGTGACGAAGGACAGGCGCGAGGACTCGCCATCCAGGTGCCAGTTGGCATGGGCGGGCAGGCACAGGGCGAGCAGGAGGGCGGGCAGCAGGCGGGACGGCTTGAACATGTGAAATCCTGTGAATCAAGGCCGTCAACCTTACCTGCACGGTTTCAAGGCAGCAAGCGGCAGCCTTCGCGGTTGCCCTGCCAGGCCGCCTGGTTGCGCCGACCTAGGCCCTCGGCGGTGACCAGACGCCGGGAGCTGTCCTCTTCCAGCAGGCCCAAGGGCAGGTACTGGCGCACATAGCCCCGGCAATAGGCCTCAGCGAAACCCATCACGAACCGGCACGAGCAGTACTCTTTCGCCGAGTAGGCCGAAAGGATATCCGGGAAGTCCGCCAACGCCTGGCGCTCGTGCCAGCCCCAGGCCGACAGGGCCAGTACCAGCAGAAGCACGACCCGCTTCATGCCCCCTCCCCGGCGACGGCCGCCAGCACCCGCTTGAGCAGTTCGTTGTGGCTGAAGCTGCCATCGCGGTCATCGGCGTAGCGCACGATCACCAGCTTTTGCGTGGGCAGCACATAGAGCGCCTGGCCCCAGTGGCCGAGTGCGGCGAACGTGTTGCTCGGCGCATCCGGCCACGGCACTGGCTGGCCGGGCAATGACTGGTTGAGCCACCAGTGCCCGCCGGGGTTGGCTTCACCCGGCACAGGCTGCGCGGCGCTGAACAAAGTGCGGTTGAACGCCACCCACTCGGCCGGCAGCAACTGTTGCTCGCGCCAGTGCCCGTCACGCTGCATCAACAGACCGATGCGCGCCAGATCGCGCGCACTGAGATAGAGGTATGAGGAACCTACATAAGTGCCCGCGCCATCACGCTCCCAGACCGCACTGTCGATCCCAAGTGGGGTGAACAGGGCTTGCCAGGGATAGTCCGCATAGCGCTCAGGTGCGAGCATGCCGCGCAGGCTGGCGGCCAGCAGGTTGCTGTCACCGCTTGAGTAGACGAACTGCGTGCCAGGCGCACTGGCAGCGGGCCTGGATGCCGTGTAGGCGGCCATGTCGGTGCGGCCACGGGTGTAGAGCATGGCCACCACCGACGACTTCAATGGCGCATATTCGTAATCTTCCTGCCAGGCCAGGCCACTGGCCCAGTGCAGCAGGTCGGCCAGGCGCAGTCCGGCATGCCGCTGCAGGGCCGGGTAATAGCGGGCAGCCGGGTCATCAAGCCTGAATCGCCCCTCGCCGTAAGCCACGCCCATGACCGTGGCCAGCACGCTCTTGCTCACCGACCAGGTCAGGTGGGGTGTGTCGGCACGGGTCGGCTCGGTGTAGCGTTCATGGAGAATGCGCCCGTCGCGGATGATCAACAACGCATCGGTGCGAATGCCACCGCGCACGGCATCGCATGGCGCGAAGGCGTAGGTGTCTACGGCTTGCCAGTCGATGACGGCGTTGTCGACTGGCCACTGCGCCGCGGGCCAGTCTTCGGCCCTGGCTGAAGCTACAGCCAGGGCACAGGCAAGGAACAGTGACTTCATGGGAGGCCTGTGTGGGGGCTCAAAGACCATCCAGCGTCTCAGGCTTTCATGACAATCCAGCGGCAGCCCAGGCCTTGGCCAGGCGCTTGTCACGGGCGGCGCCGGCCAGCGCCAGCACGCCCTGGTCACGTTGCCACAACTGCGTCCAGTGCGCCGGCCCGGCGGCGAGCGCCTGCTCGATCTCGCCCCGCAAGCCCTGGAACTGGGCAAACAGGCCCCCCAGCAGCAAATGGCAGGCCACGCTGTCCGGGCATTGCCGGCTGCCCTCGGCGCAGCCGGCGAGCAGCCCGATCAGTTTCAGACGGAGTGGCTGCGGCCAGGCGCACTCCTGGGCAACGCCATGCAGCCAAGCCACCAGCGCGGCGAGCACATACAGGTCTTCGAGGGAGCGGAACGGCTTGACGTAGGCATCCCAGCCATCGCCGGCCAGCAACTCGCACGCGGCATCCTGGAGCTGCAGGCGGCCATGGCCGACCTCAGGCATCAACGGCAGGGTCGGCAAGGCTTCAAGGCTGACCCCCGGCTCGCCCGGATAGACCACCGCCAGTTGCAACCGCGGCGCCTCGCCCGCGCCTTCGTGGCGCGCCGCCACCAACAGCCATTCAGCGTCCAGCCCGGCGGTGACGAAGTCCTTGCTGCCGGTCAAGCGCAGGCCGTCCAGGCGGGTGTGCATGTCCGCCGGGCGCACGCTGCGCCGCTCGGTGGCACACAGCGCCCCCAAGCTGGCCGGTGCGCTGGGCCACAGCACCCGCAGTGCCGCCTGGTAGCCGAGCAGGAAGGCCATACCGGGCGTGGCCATGGCACGCCCGCCCAATACCGCCAGCTCGAACGGCGCCACCGCCCCCAGGCGCTCGAGCACCGCCGCATAGGTTTCACCCAGGGTCGCCGCCAGCGGGTGGCGCAAGGGGTCGTTGAGTCGTTGCAACCAGGCCATCGCAAGCTCCTTTGAGGGGTGTCACGCAAGCATCACCAAAGATTCACGGGGGTGACACCGGGCGTACCTAGGCTGACTTTGCACAACAAAGCCGACCGGCCGCAACCCTTTGGCTGGCTTATGGAGACTCACGATGACCCGGATCGCTCGCTCTGGCGACACCAGTACTGAACGCCGCCTGCAAGCCGAACGCCTGGTCGGCGCCGCGGCCCTGCAGGAAGCACAGGCCCTGCGCTTCAAGGTGTTCAGCGCCGAATTCAAGGCCAAGCTCAAGGGCGCCGAACACGGGCTGGACATGGACGACTACGACATCCACTGCCGCCACATCGGCGTGCGCGACCTGGCCACCGGCCAGCTGGTTGCCACCACCCGCCTGCTCGACCACCAGGCCGCCAGCAGCCTGGGCCGCTTCTACAGCGAAGAGGAGTTCAGCCTGCACGGCCTGTTGCAGCTGCAGGGGCCGATCCTCGAGCTGGGCCGCACCTGCGTCGACCCGGCCTACCGCAACGGCGGCACCATCGCCGTGCTCTGGAGCGAACTGGCCGAAGTGCTCAACGAGGGCCGCTACAGTTACCTGATGGGCTGTGCCAGCATCCCCATGCAGGACGGCGGCGTGCAGGCCCACGCCATCATGCAGCGCCTGCGTGAACGCTACCTGTGCACCGAGCACCTGCGTGCCGAACCGAAGAAGCCGCTGCCCAGCCTGCCGCTGCCGAACAACGTCATCGCCGAAATGCCCCCGCTGCTCAAGGCCTACATGCGCCTGGGCGCGAAGATCTGCGGCGAGCCGTGCTGGGACGAGGATTTCCAGGTTGCCGACGTGTTCATCCTGCTCAAGCGCGACGACCTCTGCCCGCGCTACGCCCGTCACTTCAAGGCGGCGGTCTGATGCGGCGCCTGCGGGCCGGTGCCCGCCTGCTGCGGCTGTTTCTGGTGCTGACCCTGGGGCTGGCCATGGCCTGCGTCATCGCCCTGGGCGAGCGTCTGGGGCTGAACGCCTCGATAGAACAGCGCCAACGCTGGACACGGCTGTTCATGGGGTATCTGGTCGCCGCCCTGCCCTTCGACGTGCAGGTCAGGGGCGAGCTGCCGCAACAACCGATGCTATGGGTCTGCAACCATGTGTCGTGGACCGACATCCCGCTGCTGGGCATGCTCACCCCGCTGTCGTTCCTGTCCAAGGCCGAGGTACGCCACTGGCCGCTGGCCGGCTGGCTGGCCGAGAAGGCCGGGACGCTGTTCATTCGTCGCGGCGGCGGCGATGCACAACGCCTGCGCGAGCAGATCAGCGAACAATTGGGCGAGCAACGCCCCCTGTTGATCTTCCCCGAAGGCACCACCACGGACGGTCGCAGCCTGCGCACCTTCCATGGGCGCCTGCTGGCCGGGGCGATCGACCAGGTCACGCCGCTACAGCCTGTGGCAATCCAGTACCTGCGCGCGGGCCAGACCGATCCGATCGCGCCGTTCATTGGCGAGGACGACCTGGTTTCCCACTTGATGCGGCTGTTCGCGCAAGACCGCGGACAAGTGCTGATCCACCTGTTGCCGCCAATCGGCAGCGCGGGCAAGGAACGCGCGGTACTGGCTTTCGAAGCGCAACAGGCGGTCCATCTGGCGCTGTTCGGCGTAGAGAATGTCGAGGTGGCACCGAGGCGACAGGCTCGGGCAGCCTGAATCCGCGATTGCGGACTCAAGCCGATTGCTGTGCCTGGGCAAATGCCTGCAACTGCGGATAGAACTCGCGAAAGTCCGCCAACAACGGCTCGTACAACCGCTCCAGTTCCGCCATCACCCCTGCAATCCCCTCAGGCCGCGACAGGCGCCGGGCAATCCCGGCAAACACCTGCTCCAGGGTAGCGAAATCGCCATACGCTCCCAGCCAGTCGTCCGCCGCCATCAATGGCGCAATGCGCGCCAACCGGCCCGGCAACTCCGGCTCGGCGAGCAATACCTTGTAGAAGTCATCGGTGAACCGCGCCAGCGGCTGCTCGGCATACGCCGCCCAATGCAGTGCCAGGCAGTGGTCGAAGAACACATCCAGGACGATCCCCGCGAACCGCCGCCGCTCGCGCGGGAAACGCGCCAGCGCCGCCAGCACCAGCGGGTGGCTGTCGGTGTAGCGGTCGATGTGTCGGTGCAGCCGAATCGAAGCCTCCAGCGCAGGCGGGAAGCGCCCCGCGAGCTCGCCCTTGACGAAATCGCCATACAGGCTGCCAAGCAGTTGCTGCGGCGCGGGGCCGCCCAGATGAAGGTGCGCGAGATAGTTCATGGCGCCAGTCTAGCACCGCTGTCAGCTATATCGTCATAAGACGATATAGCCAATGCCGCTGGCCTTAGGATCACTTCATATTTGTATATCGCGATACAGCGATTTATATTTCGATCCATCGCGATATACCGCTACACGCCACGAGCCCAACCATGCCCCTCGATCTCGACGAAATAATAAAAGCCCTGGCCCATCCGGTTCGACGCGACATCCTCAACTGGCTGAAAGACCCGGCCGCGCAGTTCCCCGACCAGCACCACAGCACCGAGCACGGCGTGTGTGCCGGGCAGATCGACCAACGCTGCGGCCTGTCGCAGTCGACCGTGTCCGCCCACCTGGCCACCCTGCAGCGCGCAGGCCTGATCAGCAGCCAGAAGATCGGCCAGTGGCATTTCTTCAAACGCAACGAGGCGACCATCAAGGCGTTCCTCGAGCACATGAGCCAAGAGCTCTGACCTGATCCAAGCGAGGCTTTGCACATGACGACGTTGTTCGACCCGATCACCCTGGGCGACCTCGAGCTGCCCAACCGCATCATCATGGCCCCACTGACCCGTTGCCGCGCCGACGAAGGCCGCGTGCCCAATGCGCTGATGGCCGAGTACTACGTGCAACGCGCCAGCGCCGGACTGATCCTCAGCGAGGCGACCTCGGTCACGCCGATGGGCGTCGGCTATCCGGATACTCCCGGGATCTGGAACGACCAGCAGGTGCGTGGCTGGCACAACGTGACCAAGGCCATCCATGGCGCGGGTGGGCGCATCTTCCTGCAACTGTGGCACGTCGGGCGCATCTCCCACCCGTCGTACCTCAACGGTGAACTACCGGTGGCCCCAAGTGCGATCCAGCCCAAGGGCCACGTCAGCCTGGTGCGCCCGCTCAGTGACTACCCGACCCCGCGCGCGCTGGAAACCGAAGAGATCGCCGACATCGTCGAGGCCTACCGCAGTGGCGCCGAGAACGCCAAGGCCGCCGGCTTCGATGGCGTGGAGATCCACGGAGCCAACGGCTACCTGCTCGACCAGTTCCTGCAGAGCAGCACCAACCAGCGCACCGACCGCTATGGCGGCTCGCTGGAGAACCGCGCGCGGTTACTGCTGGAAGTGACCGATGCCGCCATCGAGGTGTGGGGCTCCGGCCGCGTGGGCGTGCACCTGGCGCCACGGGCCGATGCCCATGACATGGGCGACGCCAACCGTGCCGAAACATTCACCTATGTGGCCCGGGAGCTGGGCAAACGCGGCATCGCCTTCATCTGCTCGCGGGAGAAAGAAGCTGACGACAGCATCGGTCCGCTGATCAAGGCAGCGTTCGGCGGCCCCTACATCGTCAACGAGCGCTTTGACAAGGCCGGCGCCAATGCTGCCCTGGCCAGCGGCAAAGCCGATGCCGTGGCCTTCGGCATTCCGTTCATCGCCAACCCCGACCTGCCAGCGCGCCTGGCCGCCGATGCACCGCTCAATGCGCCGCATTCGGAGACGTTCTATGGCAAAGGCCCGGTCGGGTATATCGACTACCCGCGAATGTAAGCGAATGCTGAGCCTGTAGAATCGGGCTCCAGCAAGTGGATGCCGGCGGGCGATCAGAAGTTGTAGCGCAACCCCAGGTTGACCCCGTACGGCTGCTCGATATGCTCGCCATTGCTGTACTGGAACTCGCCGTGCAGCTGCAGCACTTCCGAGACCTGCGCCACCAGGCCCACGGCCACCTCGCCACGGGTGCCGGAGAGGTCGTTGGTGAAGTGGTTGTCGTTGATCTTCACCTTGTTGCTGTTGATGAACTCGTGAGCCGCCGCGACTTTCAGGTAAGGCTGCAGGACACTGCCGTTGTCCAGCGCCAGGCTGCGCCCGACCTGCGCACCGACCTTGCCGAGCACCGAGTTGGCGCCATCGCTCTGGGCGCGCATGCCGTTGTCCAACGTGTAGCCGTTATCATCGACCCACAGCGTGGACAGCTGGGTGAACGGCTCGACATACCAGCCATCGTCCAGCTTGAAGTGCCGCCCGACCTCCACCGAGGCCCCGAGGCCGTCATTGTGATAGTCACCCTTGGTCTTGCGACCATCGCTCATCACCACGTCGTTGCGATTACGGAAACGGTTGTACTTGAGCACGGCATCAATGTAGTACCCATTGTCGGCCATCCAGCTGCTGTAGGCACCGACGTAGTAGCTCTTGACCTTGCCGGATGAACCGAGGCTGAAGTCCAGGTCGGACTCGCTGTAACCGCCCATGACCCCGAGCAGCCAGCGCCCGTCGTGGCCTGGTACCGCGCCGTCGGCACCGAAACTCACACCGTTCTGGTCCTGCTGATAGGCCACAGCGTTGCCCGCCGAAAGGTTGTAGCGGTTGCCGTAGCTGCGCATCCAGATGCCCTGGCCATGCCCCAGGCGCAATTCACCCATGCGGCTGCGCAACGAGGACAGCTCGCCATACCAGACGGTGGGTGCGGCACTGAACATCCCCAGCACTGCCCGGGCGCCCGGCGTCACGATGGGGCTGCCGCTGTCGTCGAACTTCTGCACCAGGTACCAGTTGTCCTCGCCCTCGCCTTTTTCCAGGGTGTAGGTGTAGGTACCGAAATCGATATCGTGCAGCAGGCCGAAGGTCGCATCACCACCACCGGTTTCGACGATACGGTGCGGAGCCTGCCCTTCGACCGGATCGGCGCCGGTACTGGCGATGCTCAACTGGTGGCTGCCCTCGGCGGCCCCGGTGACCTTCAGCAAATCGCCGGTACCACTGGCCAGGTCGATGTCCATCACGAAGATGCCCGAGCCCTTGAGGTTGTCTACCGTCAGGGTCTTGAAGCCAGTCGTTGTGTCCCGGTCGGTGAAATCCACCGTGCCATTGTCGAGCGTGAGGTCGCCAACCTCGCCATCCTTGGTCAGGATCCAGCGGCCACCGCTGTTCAGCTCCAGGCTCTGCACATTGACCAGGCTCCCCCGCAGCGAGGCATTGTTCTGCAGCAGCAGGTTCGCGGTACTGCCGGCTTCCACCACTACGTCGCCGCTCAGTTGACTGTTGTCTGCGGTGAAGTCGGCGGTCATGCCGCCGATGACCTCGAGGATATTGCCATTGCCACCGATAAGCTGGCTGCCATTGGCCACCAGAATATGTGCGGTGCCGGTGGACTTACCGCTACCGGCCCTGACGATGATGGCACTCTCGGTGTCGCCCCTGACCGTCGATCCATCCAGGATCACCCGGGAGTCGCCACCGCCGTTGGCTGCCGACTCCTGGCGTACATCCAGACCATAGGTCTTGCCACTGATAAGGCTGCCACCCGTGGCTTGCAGACTGGAGCCGACGACGAAAGCACCGACGCGTTCCAACCCAGTGAGCGTGCTGCCTTCCAGTACAAGACTGCTGCCTTGCACAAGGGAGGCACCACTACCACCTGCAATCGTGCTGCCCTGGGCTCGGATACTGGAGGCTAGACGCGCCGAAACGCCGAACGAGGCTGCCGTCGCCCCACCCGTTACGGTTGCGCCATTGAGCAGCGCCTGGGTGCCATCGCGCAGGTTGATGCCGGCTTGGGCGCCAGTGGCGGCTACCTGTCCACCGTTGACAGTGACGGTCGACCCCGTAGAGACCGTTATACCCTGTGTGCTGCCGGTGGCGGTGATCTCCAGGGTCGATCCGTTTCTCAACTCGTATGTATCCGCGACCGGACCCGTGACCGTTTCGCTCTGATTGTCGAGTACCTTGGCCTCGACCAGGCCAGTGCCTGACATGACGGTTATCACACCCACCGCAATATTCAAGGGTATGCTGAAAACTCTCATATCGATCTCCCACTTAACATCGTCAACCGAACGGCTAGTTGTGGTAGCACCTCGGCGCAGTTGAAACGGCGAACAGTCTCGACAGAAAGTCGAAAATCTTCTGTAAGATTTTTCTGTTAGCGCGCCGGAAGAACACTGCTTTCCGTCTCGCCATAGCGCATGGAATGTGGGATATGCTGGGGCTGAGCCGTAACTACGGCTTGAATACATGAACAGGCGAAAACTGCCGCTTTTCACCCACCTTCGGAACAACGGAATAGTTGGCGTAAACCGTCTTTCCTTCATCTGCGTCAACCCAACCCGGCTCGATAAGCACAAGCCAGTAGCTGGCGTCCTGATACACCGCCGCCGTTGCATTCCTGGACGGTCCCCCTTCAACCTGCCAGTGAATGTCGACCTGATCGGTGCTCTTGACCTCGGGATAGCGCACGATGAACTTCGGTTCCTCGCCGCCAAAGGACATGTATCTGGGAGCCTGCATATCCAACAGCTGTTCCTGAATGTTCAGCTCCAGCACATTCGAGGTTTCCTCCTGATCATCGCGCAGGATCCTGTAGCTTATCGGCACCTTATGTCCGATCCCATGCATCACCACGCCAGCGGGTACCTCAAACACCAGATTCGCTGACCCGACGACGTCCTTCCAGGGTGACTGGTAGTCAATGCCCGGCACTGCCAGCACGATCGCGACCTGGTCCCCGTCCATGCCGGCATACTGGCGCACCGTGACCTTCACATGGCTGGCCCCGACGAAGTCGCGGTTGAAGTCCAACTGGTCTTTGTCATCGCCGAACGCCTTTTCTACTTCGGGGCGCGGGAAAGCAACACGCCCTACCCGCAGATCACGATTCGCGGAACCGGAGAGGGCGCCGCCCACTGCAGTCAGCGTATGGAACAAGGTGACCCGCCCCCCGACGAGGACCTCGACCTCGTCCTTCCCGACCCGTTGCTCAAGGTCACCCACGTGTTGAACATCGAGGGTCCAGCAAAGATCATGAGGATCTCCAGCAGCGGACATGCCATTCCACTCCAGCTGGAGCTGATCACCCCTGGCCATGTGGGGGTAGGCCTTGATCCGTATCGTCGCGCCCTGCGGCGGAACATCCTCGGGATCGAGCGCACCCTCCGCTGCCTCATCCACCTTAGGAGCTTCAAGTTCGAGGGAGCCGATAATGGAGATCACCCGTGGATCGGAGCCGAGTCCACTTTCTTCAATGCGATAGACAAGGTGTGCATCCCCCTGTAAAACCGCTGCCGCATGGGCGTTCTCCAAAGAAAACTCAACGCCATCAGCCTTCAATTGGCCGTGCTTGATCACAGGCGCCAGACGGCTGCCATTGGCGGTCATGCCCACCCAGACCAGCGTCACCGCCTGCCCGGCTACCCAACGGTCGTCGGGGTCCAGATAAACAAGAACGTCGGCATCTCCAAGCAGGCTGAAGTCAAGATTGCCCGCCTCGTCTGCATCCGCCACTCGCGGCGCAGGCAGGGGCTGGACGACCTCGAGCACCAGGCTGTCATGAACCAGGGACAGGGCGGACTCATTACCTGCCCGGTCCAGTACCTGGTAGGTAAAAGAGATAGGAATTCCGCCAACCAATGTCTGCAACAGGGCCTGGGGCAATGCGATGGGGGTAGCCCCACTCTCGCTGTCCACGGTGAACGGCCCCGCGCTGACTCGTTCAATGCCATCGGTCATACTGACCGTGATCGTGTCACCCCGCGCCTGATGCAAATAACCACTGATCGTGACCCAGAGCACGCCCTGCTCGAAATCGGACTCAAGGATGACGCCCCTGTCCTCCAATGCCTTGGGGAACACCATCTTCCCCAAGGCCCCCTCCTCCCCCCCAGGGGCCAGCCTGTCTATGCGAACAATCCGCTCTGGACCAAGCTCCCAGACCTCACTCATGTAGGGGCGAACAGCGTAGCCCAGGCTGAACCGCCGTTCTTCCCCCTCCCCCACCGAACGCCAAAAGGACGCTGGCAGGGTGAGTTCGAACTTATGATTCTCATCCTCCGCCTCAGACTGCTCGACAAAGTGATAAGCGCCCTCTTCGTCTTCGAGAATCTTTTCGTTCCAGACCAACGCTATGTGGTTATCAACCACAATTTCCGGCCACCACGGGACGATCACCTGCAGGTCATCGCCCAGCCTGTCGCCCGGTAACAGTTCGGGGACCTCATCGTAACCGTCATCCAACAGCGCATCGACTTCGAGTGCTTTGAATTCAAGCGTGCCCTTTATCCCTTCATTGAAGGTGCTCATGCGTCATCCTCTGCCAGTCAAGGTGCCTACAGACAACCATGGAATGTGAAGAAACAGTGCCCTGGCGAATCGCCAGGACACTTTCACTTCAAGGCAACGGGCATGTTTCCTCTCTGGGGTTTTTTACCGTGACGACTACACGCTTGTGACCGGCCTTCACCGGCCCAAACTTATTCGTCGCCGTGTACTCGACGGTGGCCGAGCCAGTGCAGACAATAAACGCCCATCGACGTGCGATCTCGTAGGTGAGTTCACCCTCGTCTATGTGATGCTGTTCGATTCTGATGAATGGGAGGTCTTCTTCAGCAGCCCTGATCGGGTTTCCGCCAGACGGACGCTGACTGTCGACTGCCCTGAGATGGATCACAATTTCGTCGCCCGGGACCACGTTGTCATAAAGCTCGATTCTCACCGGTAAAGGTCGTTGCGCCTTTTCGATGTCGATTGCGCCAAACCGATTGAGGTCGGTGAACTCGAGTTCCTTGAGTGCAGTGCCCTCTCCCGGTAGATCTTGCCCGCGCAAGACGGCAACAGGCTTGGATGGCGAAAGCGCGGTGTTTTCCTCGCCGTTCGCACCGAACACCCGGGTCACGGTATAGGCCATCTGTACCGTGCCGCTGGGCTCGCTGGCCAACACGGTCGGGAGAACCGGGCGGGTGATGTCGACCTTGGCAGCCGCCTCGGCAGCGCTCACGGGAGCAAGTGCGTGGGGGGGCTGTGCGCCCCAGATCAGTTGGAGTTTATCGTCCTCCTGCAACAGTTCACTACCGCCCACGGCGAACCAGGGGATGGTCACTTGCGCACCTGCGCCGACATCCTCGGGTGTCAGGTCATCCGTCTGCCCGGAGTCATCGCCGACGATGGTGGCCAATTTCAGATTGCCATGCCCTGGCAGTTCCGGATCGGGATCGGGCCCCCCCGGCAGTCGCAGGTCGACATTCACAGTCGCCGGGGACGTCGCGTCGCCGATCTTGAAGCCGTCGCGCCACAGTTCATAGCTGACCGCCACGGCACCTGTCTGCGGCCCAGCGCTGGTCAGCGGATAAAGCAAATCTAGCTCCAACAATGGGTTTGGCGATGGCCGCACCACGATGACTTCATGTTCATCCGAACGCTGCGTTCCCCAAAGCACGAAGACCTTGTCTGCGATACGAGCCCCGGTGACCGTGGGAACCACCAGCCTGATGCCCGCACGGGCATCTTGGTCGAGGATCAGCGGATCGCCCGGCTGATCAAATCCTGGCACTTCAGGTGTTGGCAAAACGACCGGAATATCCCGTAGCAGTAACTCGAGGGTGTTATGCGGCACGGAAACGACCGAGAGATTCCCTGCCCGATCCTGCGACGTGTAGGTGAATGTGATCAGGGTATTGTCATTGAGCTTTTGTAGCTCGGCCAGCGGCAACGCCACAGGCGTGGCGTCACTACTGCTGGTGACGGAGAAAGGGCCAACCGACAATGAGGTGGTGCCGTCGTTCATGGTCACCATGATCTGGTCACCCTGCTTCTGCGCCAGATAGCCCCTGACATGAACCGTGAGCATGTCCGAGACAAAGTCCGTTATCAGGATGCGCTTCCTGGCCTCGATCTCCGCAGCAAACGATAGCCTGGCGAGGGTTCCAGGGTTGCCGCCTGGCGCCAATTTGTCGATACGGATGACCCGATTGGGCCCTCTTTCGTATTCACCTGAAAACTCTGGTCGGACCGAGTAACCCACCTGGAAGGTGCGATCCTCGCCCTTTGCAACGAAATCCCAGTATGTACTCGGTAACGCCAGTGGAAACTCGTGAAGGGGATTTGCCGCTTCCGTCGCCGTGATCGAATGCCAGGCCCCGCCCATACCTTCAAGTTCTTCGTCACCGTTCACATACAGCGCGATGACCATACCTTCCTCGGCCGCATCCCAGTTGGGCACCCTCACGTTCAACGGTTTGTCATGATCCGCCACCGGCAAGAGTTCAGCAGGATTGTCCACGCCGTCCTCAACCAGACCCTCGACAATCAGGTCCTTGAAGTCCAACACTCCACCCTGTGGAAACAACACTCTGGAGCGTTTACCCGCGGGCCGCAGCAATTGGCCGCTAAGTTGTTTGGGTACAGGCTTGTTCATGGCCTTCTTCCTAATTGATTCTACTAGGAACGCGGCCCTGCACCCTTGCGGATACGGGGCAACGAGTTCGTCACGACACAAGGCACTTGCCAACGAGTGATGGAAACAGGATCAAGGAAGGAAACGGCTGCCGTCGTCGTGCTGTAGATGTAACAAACTCCCGCCAGCTCTACACCTGACAAAAATGCCAGGTACGGACGGGGCGGGGTCTGCCGAAGGGGATGCTGCAGGCGCGGGAAACAGGCAAGATCAGAGGCAATGGCACCCGATCGAAGTACCAGGTGCCACATTCATGCTCGGCTCAAGGGCGGGCATTGATCTGCTGTTGCAAGTTCTGGATCTGGCTCTGCAGGGTGTTGATATTGCGGGTCGTCTGCCCGCGGAAGGCATCGAACTCCTGCACCGAAGCTCCGCCTGCAGAGGCTGTCGGGCGATTGTCCACCTGGCTCTTGAGCACCAGCATATCTTGCTCCAGGCTCTCGATGGCGGCACTCGGGTTGCCCTGTTTCTTCAGCGCCGCCACGTCGTTGCTCAAGCTCTTTAGCTGGCCATCGAGCTTACCGCCGTCCACCTGCCCCGACTTGAGCGCAGCCAGCTCGGCATTGACGGCCTTGAGTTGCGCCTGCAACTGGCTTTGCAGTTCGGTGACCACCTTCTGCTGTTCACGGGTATCGGCCAGCACCTGCTCAAGGCGCTTGCCCAGGTCTCCCGCCTGGCCGGCAACGCCCAGCTGCTGCTTGCCCTGCTCGGCCAGGGAAGTCTGCAACTGGCGAATCTGCAACTTCAATGCCTCGCTGCCCGTACTGTTGCTGGATTCACTGGCGTCGACCTTGCCGCTGATCACCTGCAGGCGGCCGGCGGCCTCTTCACTGATACGGGCAAAGCTTTCCTGAGTCGCGACCAGTTGCTGCTCCATCAGCGCGAGCTGCTGGAAGCTCCACCAGCCAAGCCCGGCCAGGGCGATGAAAGCGGCGCCCAGCAACGTCCACAGCGGGCCATTGCTGCGCGGCCGTGCCGCCTTCTGGCGGCTGCGGGCGACATGGGCGGGCAGCAGTTCGTCGTCATCGGGAGTGCCGGCACGCAAGGAGGGCACGTCGTCAAAATCTTCATGGGCGTCGTTACGCATGGGTGCATTCAACCGCGGTAGTAGCAAAGAGGCATGAGTATAAACCGCCAGGGCGGCGCACTGATGACCATCATCCCACCCACAGGTTCAGCGTTGCCCGGGTTGTGCCTGCCACCAGTTGCAGAATTCATCCAGCGCCGACCACACATCGGTGCCGGGCCGGTAGTCCAGATACTGGCGCGCGCGGCTGATATCGAGGGTGAAATCCGTGCTCATCACCTGCACTGCGGTGCGGCTCAGGGTCGGCTGCGGGCGCCCGGGCCAGAGCAGGCAGGCGCCTTCGTTGAGCGCCGCCAGGCTGTAGGCCAGGCCGGGTGAGCGATAGCGGGTGACCTGGGGCAGCTGCATGCGGCGCATCACGTAGTTGACCACATCCCACAGCGGCAGCGGCTGGCCGTTGCTGATGTTGTAGGCCTGGCCCAAGGCCTGGTCCTCGACGAACAGTGCGCTGAGCAGTGCCTCGTTGAGGTTGTGCACACTGGTGAAATCGACCTTGTTCAGGCCATTGCCGATGATCGCCACACGCCCCTTGGCCTGCATGCGCATCAGCCGTGGGAAGATGCTCGCGTCGCCGGCCCCGGTGACGAAGCGCGGCCGCAACGCCAGCACCTCCAGGCCGAACTCCTGGGCGCCGAACACCTTCTGCTCGGCCAGGTGCTTGGTCAGCGCGTAGTGGTCGTGGAAGCGGCGTGGGACCTGGTCTTCGCGGATGTCCAGGCGCGAGCGGCCGGTGAAGTAGATCGACGGCGACGACAGGTGCACCAGGCGCCGTACATGCTCCTTGATACAGCCCTCGACCACGTTCTCGGTGAGCACCACATTGCCCTGGTGGAAGTCCTGGTAGCGTCCCCAGGTGCCCACCGCTCCCGCACAATGCACCACCGCGTCCATCCCCTGGCACAGGCGCCGGGCCAGTTCGGCATCACCCAGGTCGCCGGGGATGAACTGCGCCCCGCGTTTGACCAGATGCTCAACGCCCTCCGCCCGCCGACCGTTGACCCGCACCTCAAGGCCTTGCTCCAAGGCGAAGCGCGCAAAGCGCCCGCCGATGAAGCCGCTCGCGCCGGTGACCAGAATTCGCATGTAAGACTCCGCCTTGCCCTATTTCGGATGCAGCTGACGCTTGAAGTGCCTACAAGGGCACCAGCCAGGCCCGCGCCGAATGGCGCAGGTGCTCGGTCAACTGGGCGAGCAACTGCCCGCCGTTGCGCCAATGATGCCAGTACAACGGCACATCGATGGGTGTATCTGGACAGATTTCCACCAGTTCGCCACGCGCCAGTTGCTTGATCACCTGCCGTTCCGGCACCAGCCCCCAGCCAAGACCAGCCTCGGTCATGCGCATGAAACCTTCGGACGAGGGGCACAGGTGATGCAGGAAGCCCTCCTGCACACCCAACGACGCCAGGTAGCGATGCTGCAGGAAATCGTCCGGCCCGAACACGACCGCCGGGGCACGGGCCAGGCGCTCGACCGCGAACCCCTGGGGAAAGTAACGCGCCATGAACGCGGGACTGGCCAGCGCCCGATAGCGCATCGAGCCCAACGGCAGGCTGCGCGCCCCGGCCACCGGCCGTTCGCTGCCACATAGGCAGGCCGCCACTTCGCCGGCGCGCATGCGCTTGAGACCGACCTCCTGATCCTCGACCACCAGGTCGAGCAGCACCTGCTGCGCGGCGCAGAACGGGCCTACCGCCCCCGCCCACCAGGTCGCCAGGCTGTCGGCGTTAAGGGCGATACGCAGGCGCTCGGGCATGCCTTCCTCGTCCAGTGCCGGCACCTGGCGTTGCAGGTCGCGCTCGAGCAGGCGCACCTGCTGCACATGGTTGAGCAACTGGCGCCCGACTTCGGTCGGGCTCGGTGGCGTGGCGCGCACCAGCACTGGCTGGCCAACCCGTGCTTCAAGCAGCTTGATGCGTTGCGAGATGGCCGATTGCGACAACCCCAACACCTGGGCCGCGCGCTCGAAACCACCTTGCTCGATCACTGCGGCGAGGGCAGCGAGCAGTTTGTAATCGAACATCGATTTCTCTAATGACTGATCAGCTCTATTTGTTTTTCTTATAGCGCCACAGCCGCCACAATAGCCACATCTTTCTTGGCAACCCGCGCCGATCGTGCATCGGCGTCAGTGGAGTGTTCCCGCTATGTGGCAAAGCTATCTCAACGGCATGCTGGTGGCCTTCGGCCTGATCATGGCCATCGGCGCGCAGAACGCCTTCGTCCTGGCACAAAGTCTGCGCCGTGAACACCACCTGCCCGTAGCCGCATTGTGCATCGTCTGCGATGCGCTGCTGGTCGCCGCCGGGGTATTCGGCCTGGCCACGGTGCTGGCGCACAACCCAACACTACTGGCCGTGGCCCGCTGGGGCGGTGCGCTGTTCCTGATCTGGTACGGCGCCAAGGCCCTGCGCAGCGCTTGCTCTAAACAGAGCCTGCAGCATCAGGAAGGCCAGGGCATGCGTTCGCGCCGCGCAGTGTTGCTCAGCGCCCTGGCGGTGACCCTGCTCAACCCGCACGTCTACCTCGATACCGTGTTGCTGATCGGCTCCCTCGGCGCCCAGCAGACCGTGCCCGGCGCCTACGTGGCCGGCGCCGCCAGTGCCTCGCTGGTATGGTTCTCGACCCTGGCGATCGGCGCCGCCTGGCTGGCGCCATGGCTGGCGCGCCCGGCGACCTGGCGCATGCTGGACCTGATGGTGGCGGTAATGATGTTCGCGGTGGCGGCGCAGTTGATCTTCAACTGACGCCGCGAAAAAACCGGGTATCCCACGCTGAGCCGCGACAGTCATGCAGCCCACCTGTCGGCCCCAGCCAACCGCTCTGGAACCTCTATTCCCTATAGATGTTGCGTGGTTAAGCGCCGAGGCCGGTGCTATGATCCAGCCCTTGCGTCGCAAAGAGTACAAACTCGCCGACGCTCACCGGGCCGCCCGTGATCGGCCTTGCGCATACCGCAAACAGACCTGAATCAGGAGATCCACCATGGCTTTTGAATTGCCGCCGCTGCCGTACGCCCACGATGCCCTGCAGCCGCACATCTCCAAGGAAACCCTGG
This sequence comes from Pseudomonas sp. TE6288, assembly GCF_054062095.1. NCBI lineage: Bacteria > Pseudomonadati > Pseudomonadota > Gammaproteobacteria > Pseudomonadales > Pseudomonadaceae > Pseudomonas > Pseudomonas sp. TE6288. Next base: position 32,708 of record NZ_JBSSEW010000005.1, on the reverse strand, counting down.
AGTTTCACCACGACAAGCACCACAACACCTATGTCGTGAACCTGAACAACCTGGTCCCAGGCACCGAATTCGAAGGCAAGACCCTGGAAGAGATCGTCAAGAGCTCTTCGGGCGGCATCTTCAACAACGCAGCCCAAGTCTGGAACCACACCTTCTACTGGAACTGCCTGTCGCCAAACGGCGGTGGCCAACCGACCGGTGCCCTGGCTGACGCCATCACCGCTGCCTTCGGTTCCTTCGACAAGTTCAAGGAAGAGTTCACCAAGACTTCGGTCGGCACCTTTGGTTCCGGCTGGGGCTGGCTGGTGAAGAAGGCTGACGGTTCCCTGGCCCTGGCCAGCACCATCGGCGCCGGCTGCCCGCTGACCAGCGGCGACACCCCGCTGCTGACCTGCGACGTCTGGGAACACGCCTACTACATCGACTACCGCAACCTGCGTCCGAAGTACGTCGAGGCGTTCTGGAACCTGGTCAACTGGAAGTTCGTTGCCGAGCAGTTCGAAGGTAAGACCTTCAAGGCCTGATTGCTCGCCTTGAATTCAAAAGACCCGGCCCGGCGCCGGGTTTTTTATTGCCTGGGGAAATGTGTTCGCCTCCTGCAAGGGCAGACCTGACAGAATTGCTTGCAACCCATCTTCGCGCTCTTGCTCAGCCCGCATAGCGCGCTAACATCAACCTTCTGGAAAGTTGACGCAGCGCACTCAAGTCGCATGACCGCTCGACCGATACAGAGTCAAGGGCAATGCCGTCGACGGACAGGTTGCCTGACGGGGTATGGGGTCGATAGTCTCTCGCCATGGTTGATGGCAAAATAATGGCATGCGCATGGATTAAGGAAACCCCATTGAAGCTGGAATTCCGAAACAGCTTATCGGTCAAGTTGCTGAGGGTCGTACTGCTCTCGGCATTGGCTGTCGGCGTCGTACTCAGCTGTGCGCAGATCGTCTATGACGCCTACAAAACCCGCCAGTCCGTGAACAACGACGCCCAGCGCATCCTCGACATGTTCCGCGACCCCTCGACGCAGGCGGTGTACAGCCTCGACCGGGAAATGGGCATGCAGGTGATGGAAGGCCTGTTCCAGGACGGCTCGGTACGCATGGCCTCCATCGGCCACCCCAACGAAACCATGCTCGCGGAAAAATCCCGGCCACTGCAGGACATGTCCATGCGCTGGCTGACCGACCTGATCCTCGGCCAGGAGCGCACCTACACCACGCAACTGGTCGGCCGCGGTCCCTACAGTGAATACTACGGCGACCTGAGCATCACCCTCGACACCTGCGCCTATGGCGAGGGTTTCCTGGTCAACGCGGTGATCATCTTCATCTCCGGCGTGCTGCGCGCCCTGGCCATGGGCCTGGTGCTGTACCTGGTGTACCACTGGCTGTTGACCAAGCCGCTGTCGAAGATCATTGAGCACCTGACGCAAATCAACCCCGACCGCCCCAGCCAGCACCAGATCCCCCTGCTCAAGGGGCACGAGCGCAACGAGCTGGGCATCTGGGTCAACACCGCCAACCAGTTGCTGGCCTCCATCGAACGCAACACCCACCTGCGCCACGAGGCCGAGAACAGCCTGCAGCGCATGGCCCAGTACGACTTCCTCACCGGCCTGCCCAATCGCCAGCAACTGCAACAGCAACTGGACAAGATCCTCGTCGACGGTGGCCGCCTGCAGCGCCGCGTCGCCGTGCTGTGCGTGGGTCTGGACGACTTCAAAGGCATCAACGAGCAGTTCAGCTACCAGGTCGGCGACCAGCTGCTGCTGGCCCTGGCCGACCGCCTGCGCGCGCACAGCGGCCGCCTCGGCGCCCTGGCGCGATTGGGCGGCGACCAGTTCGCCCTGGTCCAGGCCAATATAGAGCAGCCCTACGAAGCCGCCGAGTTGGCCCAGAGCATCCTCGACGACCTCGAGGCACCCTTCGACCTCGACCACCAGCAAATCCGCCTGCGCGCCACCATCGGCATCACCCTGTTCCCCGAGGACGGCGACAGCACCGAGAAGCTGTTGCAAAAGGCCGAGCAGACCATGACCCTGGCCAAGGCCCGCTCGCGCAACCGCTACCAGTTCTACATCGCCAGCGTCGACAGCGAGATGCGCCGCCGCCGCGAGCTGGAAAAGGACCTGCGCGAAGCCCTGCCGCGCAACCAGCTGTACCTGGTGTACCAACCGCAGATCAGCTATCGCGACCACCGCGTGGTCGGCGTCGAAGCGTTGCTACGCTGGCAGCACCCGGAGCTGGGCATGGTCCCGCCCGACCAGTTCATCCCCCTGGCCGAGCAGAACGGCAGCATCATCAGCATCGGCGAGTGGGTGCTCGACCAGGCCTGCCGGCAGTTGCGCGAATGGCACGACCAGGGCTTCAGCGAACTGCGCATGGCGGTGAACCTGTCCACTGTGCAGTTGCACCACAACGAGCTGCCGCGGGTGGTCAACAACCTGCTGCAGGCCTACCGCCTGCCACCGCGCAGCCTGGAGCTGGAAGTCACCGAGACCGGTCTGATGGAAGACATCAGCACCGCCGCCCAACACTTGCTGAGCCTGCGCCGCTCCGGGGCCTTGATCGCCATCGACGACTTCGGCACCGGTTACTCCTCGCTCAGCTACCTGAAGTCGCTGCCGCTGGACAAGATCAAGATCGACAAGAGCTTCGTCCAGGACCTGCTCGACGACGATGACGACGCCACCATCGTTCGCGCCATCATCCAGCTGGGCAAGAGCCTGGGCATGCAGGTGATCGCCGAAGGCGTGGAAACCGCCGAACAGGAGACCTACATCATCGCCCAGGGCTGCCATGAGGGTCAGGGCTACCACTACAGCAAACCGCTTTCCGCGCGTGAACTGACCAACTTCCTCAAGCAGGCGCAACGCAACCAGGTTTCCGCGTTGTAACCACCGCCAACCTGGGTGAAGCCGCGCAAACGGGCGTTTGCATGAAATGCGCGCCCGCCCCTTTACAGCAAATGCAAATCTTTCGCATGATGTTGCGGTTTCGCGTGCCACGGCGCACGGTCCACCCATGGTCCAACCACACGACGCAGGAAACCAATAATGATTCGAATGCCTCTGGCCTCCGCCAGTCTGCTGGCCATCGCCATCGCCCTCGCCGGTTGCGGCGAAGGCAAGGACGACAAGGCCGCCGCACCGCAAGCCCAGGCACCTGCCGCTGCCACCACCACCGCGGCACCAGGGGCTGTCGATGAAGCCGCCGCCAAGGCCGTGGTCAAGCACTACGCCGAGATGGTCCATGCCGTGTACAGCGACTCGCTGAGCACCGCCAAGCAGTTGCAGACCGCCGTCGACGCCTTCCTCGCCAAGCCTGACGACCAGACCCTCAAAGCCGCCCGGGACGCCTGGGTCGCCTCGCGCGTACCGTACCTGCAGAGCGAAGTATTCCGCTTCGGCAACACCATCATCGATGACTGGGAAGGCCAGGTGAACGCCTGGCCCCTGGATGAAGGCCTGATCGACTACACCGACAAGAGCTATGAGCACGCCCTGGGCAACCCGGCGGCCAACGCCAACATCATCGCCAACACCGAGATCCAGGTGGGCGAAGACAAGATCGACGTCAAGGACATCACCCCCGAGAAGCTGGCCAGCCTGAACGAGCTGGGCGGCTCCGAAGCCAACGTTGCCACCGGCTACCACGCCATCGAATTCCTGCTCTGGGGCCAGGACCTCAACGGCACCGGCCCAGGCGCGGGCAACCGCCCGGCCTCCGACTACCTCGAAGGCAAAGGTGCCACCGGCGGGCACAACGACCGTCGTCGTGCCTACCTGAAGGCGGCCACCGACCTGCTGGTCAAGGACCTCGAGGAAATGGTCGGCAACTGGGCGCCGAACGTCGCCGACAACTACCGCGCCAGCCTGGAAAAAGAGCCGGCCAACGATGGCCTGCGCAAGATGCTGTTCGGCATGGGCAGCCTGTCGCTGGGCGAACTGGCGGGCGAGCGCATGAAGGTCTCGCTGGAGGCCAACTCGCCGGAAGACGAACACGACTGCTTCAGCGACAACACCCACTACTCGCACTTCTACGACGCCAAGGGCATCCGCAACGTCTACTTGGGCGAATATACCCGTGTCGACGGCAGCAAGCTGAGCGGCCCGAGCCTGTCGTCGCTGGTGGCCAAGGCCGATCCCGCCACCGACGCCACCCTCAAAGCCGACCTGGAAGCCACCGAAGCCAAGATCCAGGTGATCGTCGACCACGCGCTCAAGGGCGAGCACTACGACCAACTGATCGCCGCCGACAATGCCGCCGGCAACCAGATCGTGCGTGATGCCATCGCCTCCCTGGTCAAGCAGACCGGCGCGATCGAGCAGGCCGCGGGCAAGCTGGGCATCGACAACCTGAACCCGGACACAGCCGATCACGAATTCTGATCAGCGTCGCGGTTCAGCAGAGGCGGCCTTCGGGCCGCCTTTTTCATTTCCGTGACATGCCTTCGGGAGCGCAATGGGTGGGCGCGGACATTTCCAGGTAAAGCCAATTTCATCTGGCAATTGCAAATTGCTCTTATTCAATCACCCCCGGCCTGATAAGCTTGCACGCCGGTTTTTCGCCCATGCCCAGGATCCTCGATGTCCGTGCTCCGCCTAAGCCCCCTGCTGCTGGCCTTCGCCCTCGCCGCCTGTGACGACGCCCCGCGTTTCACCCAGGCCGAGCCCGGCGAGGCGCTCTCGGGCGGCAAGGCGACGGTGCAGCGCAGCGATCGCAACGCCTACTCGCTGCCCTCGGCCAATCTCACGCCCGAACGACGCCTGGACTTCGCCGTGGGCAACAGCTTCTTCCGCAACCCCTGGGTGATCGCCCCTTCCACCACCACTGCCCGCGATGGCCTCGGCCCGTTGTTCAACACCAACGCCTGCCAGAACTGCCACGTGCGCGATGGTCGCGGCCATCCGCCGGAGCCAGACGACAGCAACGCGGTATCGATGCTGGTGCGCCTGTCGATCCCTGACCAGCCGTACTACGCCCAGGTGATCGAGCGCCTGGGCGTGGTCCCAGAGCCCGTCTACGGTACCCAGTTGCAGGACATGGCCATCCCCGGCGTGGCCCCGGAAGGCAAGGTCCGCGTAACCTACGACAACCACAGCGTCGCCTTCGCGGACGGCCACCAGGTCGAGCTGCGCCGCCCGACCCTGCGGATCAGCCAGCTCGGCTACGGCCCGCTGCACCCGGACACCCGCTTCTCCGCCCGGGTCGCCCCGCCGATGATCGGCCTGGGCCTGCTCGAGGCCATCCCCGAAGCCGACCTGCTGGCTAATGAGGACCCGGACGACCACAACCGCGACGGCATCCGTGGCCGCGCCAACCGAGTGTGGGACGATGCCCAGGGCAAGACCATGATCGGCCGCTTCGGTTGGAAGGCAGGGCAGCCCAACATCAACCAGCAGAACGTGCACGCCTTCGCCGGCGACATGGGCCTGACCACCACCCTGTTGCCCAAGGACGACTGCACCGCAGCGCAGGTCGATTGCCTGACTGCGCCCAATGGCGATGGCCAGGGCGGCGAAAAGGAGGTCAGTGACAATATCCTGCGCCTGGTCACCTTCTACACCCGCAACCTTGCCGTGCCGGCCCGGCGCAACGTCGATGCGCCGCAGGTACTGGCCGGCAAGAACCTGTTCTACCAGGCCGGTTGCCAGGGCTGCCACACCCCGCAGTTCACCACCGCAACCAATGTGGCCGAGCCGGAACTGGCCAACCAGGTGATCCGCCCCTACAGCGACCTGCTGCTGCACGACATGGGCCCGGGCCTGAGTGACGAGCGCACCGAATTTGCCGCCAACGGCCAGGACTGGCGCACCCCACCGCTGTGGGGCATCGGCCTGAGCGAAACCGTGAGCGGCCACAGCCAGTTCCTGCATGACGGCCGCGCCCGCAACCTGCTCGAGGCCGTGCTCTGGCACGGCGGCGAAGCCCAGGCGGCGCGCGATCATGTACTGACCTTCAATGCCGAGCAGCGCGCCGCGCTGCTGGCCTTCCTGAATTCACTTTAAACGCACAAGGAGCCGGGCATGTTCCGACCCAAACTGTTGTTCACCAGCCTCGCCGCACTCGCCTTGGGCGCCTGCTCGCCACAAGACCCACAGGCAGTGACCTCCGCGGCCATCGCCAAGCAGGTGATCCTGCCGACCTACAGCCGCTGGGTCGAGGCCGACCGGCAACTGGCCGCCAGCGCCCTGGCCTACTGCGAGGGCAAGCAGGACCTCGAGACCGCCCGCGCCGACTTCCTCACCGCGCAAAAAGCCTGGGCCGAGTTGCAACCGTTGCTGGTCGGCCCGCTGGCCGAAGGCAACCGTGCCTGGCAGGTGCAGTTCTGGCCAGACAAGAAGAACCTGGTCGGCCGCCAGGTCGAGCAACTGGTCAACGGCGAGCAGGCGGTCACCGTCGAATCGCTGGGCAAGGCCAGCGTCGTGGTCCGTGGCCTGTCCGCCTACGAATACATCCTGTTCGACAGCAAGCCGGACATCGCCAGTGCCGAACAGAAGGCCCGCTACTGCCCGCTGCTGGTCGCCATCGGCGAACACCAGAAGGCCTTGGCCGAAGAGATCCTCAAAGGCTGGAACAGCACCGACGGCATGCTGTCGCAGATGACCAAGTTCCCCAACCAGCGCTACGCCGACTCCCACGAGGCGATCGCCGACGTGCTGCGTGCCCAGGTCACCGCCCTGGACAGCCTGAAGAAGAAACTTGGCGCGCCGATGGGCCGGCAGAGCAAGGGCATTGCCCAACCGTTGCAGGCCGAGGCCTGGCGCAGCCACTCCTCGATCAAGAGCCTGGAAGCCTCGCTCAAGGCCGCCCAGACCGTCTGGGTCGGGGTCGACAATCAAGGCCTGCGCGGCCTGTTGGGCAAGGACCAGACGGCACTGGCACAGAAGATCGACGATGCCTATGCTGCTGCGCTCAAGCTGCTGGCCGACAACCAGAAGACCCTCGGCGAACTGCTGGCCGACGACGCTGGCAAGCAGACCCTCAACCAGATCTACGATGCCCTCAACGTCGTCCACCGCCTGCACGAAGGCGAGCTGGCCAAGGCGCTGAACATCCAGCTGGGCTTCAACGCCAACGACGGTGACTGATCATGCTGCGACGCCAGGCCCTGAAACTCGGTAGCGTTCTGCTCAGCGCCCTCACCCTGGGTGGCTGGAGCCTGTTCCGCGGCAAAGGCAGCGAACCCTTGCTGCTGTCGGCCCGTGACGATGGCGACGGCAAGCACTACGCCGTCGGCTTTCGCCTGGACGGCACCCAGGTGTTCAGCACCGAGGTGACCCAGCGTTGCCATGCGATCATCAACCACCCGACGCTGCCGATCGCCTTGTTCGTCGCCCGCCGGCCCGGCACCGAGAGCTATCTGGTCGACCTGCGTGACGGGCGCCTGCTGCAGACCCTCGCCTCACAGCCCAACCGGCACTTCTACGGCCACGCAGTGATCCACAAGGGTGGCGAGTGGCTGTATGCGACCGAGAACGACACCAGCGACCCGGGCCGTGGCGTATTGGGCGTCTACCGCTTCGAGGGCGAGCGCCTGGTGCACAGTGGCGAACTCTCCACCCATGGCATCGGCCCCCATGAAGTGGCCTGGCTGCCCGATGGCGAGACCCTGGTGGTGGCCAACGGCGGCATCCGCACCGAGGCCGAAAGCCGGGTAGAGATGAACCTCGACGCCATGGAGCCGAGCCTGGTGCTGATGCAGCGTGACGGCACGCTGCTAAGCAAGGAGACCCTGGCCCAACAGATGAACAGCGTGCGTCACCTGGCAGTTGGCGACGATGGCACCATCGCCGCCTGCCAGCAGTTCATGGGGGGCTCGGAAGAAACCGCCGAACTGCTGGCGATCAAGCGCCCAGGCGAGCCGTTCAAGGCCTTCCCGGTGCCGGAGCGCCAGCTGCAATCGATGGCCCAGTACACCGCCAGTGTCGCCATCCACAGCGACCTGCGCCTGGTGGCGCTGACCGCGCCGCGGGCCAACCGCCTGTTCATCTGGGACCTGGACAGCGGCGCAGTGAAGCTCGACGCGCCGATGCCCGATTGCGCCGGGGTGGGGGCGGTGAAGGACGGCTTCATCGTCACCTCCGGGCAGGGCCGCTGCCGCTTCTATGACTGCCGCAAGGCGCAGTTGATCGGGCAACCGATGGACCTGCCGTCCGGGTTCTGGGACAACCACCTGCATCTGGTCTGATCGTTCTATTGCCTGCACCGGCCCCATCGCCGGCAAGCCGGCTCCCACACCAGCAACACCCTCCTGTGGGAGCCGGCTTGCCGGCGATGAGGCCACAACAGGCAATCTATCTCCTCCCCTTTTCCAGAAAACCGACAATACTTGCCCCATCGCCCGTGGAGCGGATCGCCCGTGGTCGTGCCCGATAAATAAAAACCTACCTCCAGGGAACCGGACCATGTTGCGCCGCCGCATGCTGATCATGTTGGCCGTCGTCCTGCTGATCGTGTTGATCCTGGGGGGCATCAAGGCCTTTTCCATCTACCAGCAAGTGCAGATGTTCTCGCAGCCCAGGCCCCCGGTCAGCGTGGCCGCGGCCCAGGCCGAGCTGCGCCAGTGGCAGGAGCGCCTGCCGGCAGTCGGCAGCCTCAAGGCCTACCAGGGCGTGGAATTGAGCCTGGAAGTGGCCGGCACGGTGAAGTCGCTGCATTTCGAGTCGGGGCAACAGGTCAAGGCGGGCCAGTTGCTGCTGCAACTGGACAGCGACCAGGAAACCGCCCTGCTCGGCACCGCCCAGGCCGACCTGGGGCTGGCCAAGGTCGACTTCGGCCGGGGCAGCCAATTGGTCGGCGATTCGGCGATCTCCCGCGGCGAGTACGACCGCCTGACCAGCCAGTACCGGCGCAACCAGGCCGTGGTCGACCAGCTGAAGGCATCGCTGGCAAAAAAGAGCATCAGCGCCCCGTTCAGCGGCACCATCGGCATCCGCCAGGTGGACGTCGGTGCCTACCTGCCCAGCGGCACGGTCATCGCCACCTTGCAGGACCTGTCCAGCCTCTATGTCGACTTCAACGTGCCTGAGCAAGCGCTGCCTCGTCTGAGCCTGGGCCAACGGGTGCTGGCCCAGGTGGCGGCCTATCCGCAGCAGACCTTCCCCGCCAGCCTCAGCGCGATCAACCCCAAGGTCGAGGCAAGCACGCGCAACCTGCTGGTCCGCGCCACCCTGGCCAACCCCGAAGGCAAGCTGCTGCCGGGCATGTTCGCCAGCCTGCAACTGCTGCTGCCCGACCCGCAACCGCAGGTCGTGGTGCCGGAAAACGCCATCACCTATACCCTCTATGGCAACTCGGTGTATCGCGTCAGCCCGAAAAAGGGCGAGGACGGCCAGCCGTTGCGCGATGCCAACGATCAGCCGCAACTGGTCGCCGAACAACTCACCGTACAGACCGGCGAACGCCGCGAGGGTTGGGTCGTGGTGCTCAAGGGCCTGCAGGCCGGCGACCAGGTCGTCACCGCCGGCCAGCTCAAGCTGAGCCCAGGCGCGGCGATCCGAATCAGCACCGATACGCCCCTGAAACCCACCGCGCCCGGCGCGCAGTGAACGGGAGGCGGCCATGGCGTTCACCGACCCGTTCATCCGCCGCCCGGTGCTGGCCTGCGTGGTCAGCCTGCTGATCCTGCTGCTGGGCCTGCAGGCCTGGAGCAAGCTGCAGATCCGCCAGTACCCACAGATGGAAAACGCCCTGATCACGGTGACCACCGCCTACCCAGGGGCCAACGCCGAGACCATCCAGGGCTACATCACCCAGCCGCTGCAGCAGAGCCTGGCCAGCGCCGACGGCATCGACTACATGACCTCGGTGAGCCGGCAGAACTTCTCGATCATTTCGGTCTACGCGCGGATCGGCGCCGACACCGACCGCCTGTTCACCCAGTTGCTGGCCAAGGCCAACGAGGTGCGCAACAAGCTGCCCCAGGACTCCGAGGATCCGGTACTGAGCAAGGAGGCCGCCGACGCCTCGGCACTGATGTACATCAGCTTCTACAGCAAGGAAATGAGCAACCCACAGATCACCGACTACCTGTCACGGGTCATCCAGCCCAAGCTGGCCACGTTGCCGGGCATGGCCGAGGCCGAGATCCTCGGCAACCAGGTGTTCGCCATGCGCATCTGGATCGACCCGGTGAAGCTGGCCGGCTTCGGCCTGTCGGCGGTAGACGTGACCAACGCCGTGCGCCGCTACAACTTCCTCTCTGCGGCCGGCGAAGTGAAGGGCGAGTACGTGGTCACCAGCATCAACGCCACCACCGAGCTCAAGTCGGCCGAAGCCTTCGCCGCACTGCCGGTGAAGACCAGCGGCGACAGCCGGGTGCTGCTGGGCGACGTGGCCCGGGTGGAAATGGGTGCGGAGAACTACGACACGGTCAGCTCGTTCGACGGCACGCCATCGGTGTACATCGGCATCAAGGCCACGCCGGCAGCCAACCCGCTGGAGGTGATCAAGGAGGTGCGGCGGATCATGCCGCAGCTCGAGGAAGCACTGCCCTCCGGCCTCAAAGTGTCTATCGCCTACGACGCCACCCTGTTCATACAGGCCTCTATCGACGAGGTGATCAAGACCCTCGGCGAAGCGGTACTGATCGTCATCGTCGTGGTGTTCCTGTTCCTCGGCGCCCTGCGTTCGGTGGTGATCCCGGTGGTGACCATTCCGCTGTCGATGATCGGCGTACTGTTTTTCATGCAGATGATGGGCTACTCGCTGAACCTGCTGACCCTGCTGGCGATGGTACTGGCCATCGGCCTGGTGGTGGATGACGCCATCGTCGTGGTGGAAAACATCCACCGTCATATCGAGGAAGGCAAGACGCCTTTCGAAGCGGCCCTGGAGGGTGCCCGCGAGATCGCCCTGCCGGTCGTGTCGATGACTATCACATTGGCAGCTGTGTACGCTCCCATCGGCTTTCTTACCGGGCTGACCGGCGCCCTGTTCAAGGAGTTCGCCCTGACCCTGGCCGGTGCCGTGGTCATCTCCGGCATCGTCGCGCTCACCCTCTCCCCGATGATGTGCGCCTTGCTGCTGCGCCACGAACAAAACCCCAGTGGCCTGGCCCACCGCCTGGACCTGATCTTCGACGCGCTCAAGGTGCGCTACCAGCGCCTGCTGCACGGCACGCTGAACAGCCGCCCGGTGGTGCTGGTGTTCGCCGTGCTCATCCTGTGCCTGATCCCGGTGCTGCTGATGTTCACCCGCAACGAGCTGGCCCCGGAGGAGGACCAGGGGGTGATCTTCATGATGAGCAGTTCGCCGCAGACCGCGAACCTGGACTACCTCAACGCCTATACCGACCAGTTCACGCCGATCTTCAAAGGTTTCCCCGAGTACTACTCGTCATTCCAGATCAATGGTTTCAACGGTGTGCAGAGCGGTATCGGCGGCTTCCTGCTCAAGCCCTGGAACGAACGCGAGCGCACGCAGATGCAGCTGTTGCCGTTGGTACAGGCCGAACTCGAACAGATCGGCGGCCTGCAGATCTTCGGTTTCAACCTGCCGTCGCTGCCCGGCACCGGCGAAGGCCTGCCGTTCCAGTTGGTGATCAACACCGCCGGTGACTACCCGGCGCTGCTAGAGGTGGCGCAACGGGTCAAGGAGCGCGCCCAGGCCTCGGGCAAGTTCGCCTTCCTCGACATCGACCTGGCCTTCGACAAACCCGAGGTAGTGATCGACATCGACCGCGCCAAGGCGGCGCAGATGGGGGTGTCGATGGACACTCTGGGCAGCACCCTGGCGACCTTGCTGGGCGAGGCCGAGATCAACCGCTTCACGCTGGAGGGCCGCAGCTACAAGGTCATCGCCCAGGTCGAACGGCCCTACCGCGCCAACCCCGGCTGGCTGAACAGCTATTACGTGAAGAACGAGCAAGGCCAGCTGTTGCCATTATCGACCTTGATCACCCTGAGCGACCGCGCCCGACCGCGACAGCTCAACCAGTTCCAGCAGCTGAACTCGGCGATCATCCAGGGCGTTCCGCTGGTGAGCATGGGTGAAGCACTGGATACCGTGCGCGCCATCGCCCGCGAGGAGGCGCCGGAAGGTTTTTCACTGGACTATGCCGGGACAGCGCGGCAGTTCGTCCAGGAGGGCAGCGCGTTGTGGGTGACCTTCGGCCTGGCGCTGGCGATCATCTTCCTGGTGCTGGCGGCGCAGTTCGAGAGCTTCCGCGATCCGCTGGTGATTCTGGTGACCGTGCCGTTGTCCATCTGCGGGGCGCTCTTGCCGCTGTTCCTTGGGGTCTCGAGCATGAACATCTATACCCAGGTAGGGTTGGTGACACTGATCGGGTTGATTACCAAGCATGGGATTCTCATTGTCGAGTTTGCCAACCAGCTACGGGACGAGCGGGGGCTTGGGGTACGCGAGGCGATCGAAGAAGCCGCCGCGATTCGCTTGCGGCCGGTGCTGATGACCACGGCGGCCATGGTGTTCGGCATGGTGCCCTTGATTTTGGCAACCGGGGCCGGGGCGGTCAGCCGGTTTGATATCGGGATGGTGATTGCTACCGGGATGTCGGTGGGGACTTTGTTTACGTTGTTTGTTTTGCCGTGCATTTATAGTGTTTTGGCGCATAAAGGGGGGCGGGGTGCTGCTGGGGCTTGAGGGTGATTGTTTTTTGTTTTTTATGCGTATTCGTAGACGATATCGACATTTAGTCACCTTTCCGCCCTTACGGCGGCCGACTTTTGTCTTGGCAAAAGTCGGCAAAACCGTTCGGCTCCGTTCATACGGCCCCTACGCTTCGCTCCGGGGTTCCCTCGCTCCGTTCTTGCTCCCGTGGGTACCGCGCTGTACGCCCCATCCTGGGGCGCAGCGCTCGACGGCCATCCATGCCCGTCGCCCCACTACGCAAGAACTCCGCTCGGCCTCCTGAAGTCGCAATTGGCAGCGCCTGAACTGTCGCGCGCTTAGAAGCAAGAGCAAGAGCAAGAGCAAGAACAGGAAGTGCGAAGCTTACTGTTTCAAAGTAAGTTATATATTGGCTGTTCCGGCCTATCGCGGGGCAAGCCCGCGAAACAATCGAGAGATTAATTGCGCTCCAACTAGCGACAGCTGCGCCAGTCCAGGCGCCGCCCGTAACTTCGCGACTTCAGGAGGCCGAACGGAGGTCTTGCGGAGGGAGGTGACGGGCATGGATGCCCGTCAAGCGCTGCGCCCCAGGATGGGGCGTTCAGCGCGGTCCTCCCGGGAGCAAGACCGGAGTGAGGGAACCCGGAGCGAAGCGGAGGGCCGGATGAATGGAGCGCCACGGCTTTGCTTACTTTGGCCGCGGACGGCGAGTTACGACCAAAGTAAGCCGCCGTAAGGGCGGAAAGGTGAATAAGCGTCGACATCACAAATGAATGCGCATACAACTTCCAAAACCACCAAACAACAAGGGGCGAATCAGAAGTCAGAACAACCACCCCCAATCCGCCCCCCTGTCAAACCCCTGAAATCAATTCAAAGCATCAAGCAAAGCCTGGTTCATCTCCGGCGTCCCAATCGTAATCCGCAGGAACTGCGCAATCCGCTCCTGCTTGAAGTGCCGAACAATCACCCCCTGCTCACGAAGCCGCGCCGCGATCCCGGCAGCATCCTGCCCGGGATGCCGGGCAAAGATAAAGTTCGCCGCCGAAGGCAGCACTTCGAACCCACGCGCCACCAACTCAGAAACCAGCAAGTCCCGGCTATCGATAACCTTGCGGCAGGTCTCATCGAAATACTCACGGTCGTCGAACGCCGCCGCCGCCCCGACAATAGCCATGCGATCCAACGGATAGGAGTTGAAGCTGTTCTTGATCCGCTCCAAGGCCTCGATCAGGTCAGGATGCCCCACCGCCAGGCCAACCCTGAGCCCCGCCAGCGAACGCGACTTGGACAAGGTCTGGGTCACCAGCAGGTTGTCATAGCGATCAACCAGGCTGATGGCCGTTTCGCCACCGAAATCGATGTAGGCCTCATCGACCACCACCACCGAATCACAGTTGGCCTGCAGCAGTTGCTCGACCGCCTCAAGCGGCAACAGGCAGCCGGTCGGCGCATTGGGGTTGGGGAAGATGACCCCGGCATTAGGCTTGATGTAGTCCGAAACACGGATCTGGAACTGCTCATCCAGCGCCACCTGCTCGAACGCGATACCGTACAAGCCGCAATAGACCGGGTAGAAGCTGTAGCTGACGTCCGGGAACAGCAGCGGCCCACGGTCGTGCTGGAACAGGCCATGGAAGATGTGCGCCAGCACCTCGTCCGAACCGTTGCCGACGAACACCTGGGCCGGCGTCACGCCGTAGTACTCGGCCACCGCCTGCTTGAGCCGGTCACCGTTCGGGTCCGGATACAGCCGCAGGTTGTCGTTGAGCTCGCCGCGCATGGCCTCCAGCGCCTTGGGCGACGGGCCATAGGGGTTCTCATTGGTGTTCAGCTTGACCAGACGCGCCAGCTTGGGCTGCTCGCCCGGCACGTAAGGCACCAGGTCCTTGACGAAGGGACTCCAGAAACGACTCATGCTCAGTTCCCCTTCTCGTTGAGGATGCGGTATTCGGCGCTACGGGCATGGGCGGTCAGCGACTCGCCACGGGCCAGCACCGAAGCGGTGTGACCCAGTTCGGATGCGCCCTGCTCGGAGCAGAAGATGATCGACGAACGCTTCTGGAAGTCATACACGCCCAGCGGCGAAGAGAAGCGCGCAGTGCCGGAAGTCGGCAGCACGTGGTTGGGGCCGGCACAGTAGTCGCCCAGCGCCTCGCTGGTGTGACGGCCCATGAAGATCGCGCCGGCATGGCGGATATGCGGCAACCAGGCCTGCGGATCGGCCACCGACAGCTCCAGGTGCTCGGGGGCAATGCGGTTGGCCACCTCGATGGCCTGCTGCATGTCACGCACCTGGATCAGCGCGCCACGGCCATTGATCGACTTCTCGATGATCTCGGCACGCTCCATGGTCGGAAGCAGTTTATCGATGCTGGCAGCGACGCGATCGAGGAAAGCGGCGTCCGGGCTGACCAGAATCGCCTGGGCATCCTCGTCGTGTTCGGCCTGGGAGAACAGGTCCATGGCGATCCAGTCCGGATCGGTCTGGCCGTCGCAGACCACCAGAATCTCCGAAGGGCCGGCGATCATGTCGATACCAACCTGGCCGAACACATGGCGCTTGGCAGTGGCCACGTAGATGTTGCCCGGGCCGACGATCTTGTCCACCTGCGGCACGCTCTCGGTACCGTAGGCCAGGGCTGCCACGGCCTGGGCACCACCGACGGTGAACACCCGGTCGACCCCGGCGATACAGGCTGCGGCGAGGACCAGTTCGTTGACCTCGCCACGGGGGGTCGGCACTACCATCACCACCTCGCCGACGCCCGCGACCTTGGCCGGAATGGCATTCATCAACACCGACGACGGGTACGATGCCTTGCCACCAGGCACATACAGCCCAGCGCGGTCCAGCGGCGTGACCTTCTGGCCGAGGACCGTGCCGTCAGCCTCGGTGTACTGCCACGAGTCCTGCTTCTGCCGCTCATGGTAGATACGCACGCGGCTGGCGGCCTTTTCCAGGGCCTCGCGCTGTACCGGGGTAATGCGCGTCAGCGCCAGCTCCAGGCGCTCGCGATCGAGGATCAAGTCGTCGATCGTCTTGGCATCAACACCATCGAAACGCTGGGTGAACTCCACCAGCGCCTGGTCACCGCGCTCACGCACGGCCTTGATGATGTCGAGCACGCGCTGGTTGACCGCGTCATCGGACACACTTTCCCAGCTCAGCAGATGATCCAGATGTCGGGCGAAATCCTGGTCAGCGGCGTTGAGACGGGCAATTGCAGTGGACACGGTCATGGCGAGGGCCTCGTTATTAGCGGATGTTCAGGCGCCCTAAAGCTACCACTCCATCCGCGCGGGCACCTGAGAAAAAAGGCTATGACGCGGATAGACGGGCGCGACAGCGGAGGTCGCGCGCAGAGGTCAGCCGCGGTGTCGCGATTCGACGGCGTTGCGCAGGGTGTCGATCAGGCTCTGGATACGGGCGTGCTGCATCTTCATGGAGGCCTTGTTGACCACCAGGCGAGAGCTGATCGTGGCGATCAGGTCCTGGGGCTCGAGGCCGTTGGCGCGCAGGGTATTGCCGGTGTCGACCACGTCGATGATCTTGTCGGCAAGGTTGATCAGCGGCGCCAGTTCCATGGAGCCGTACAGCTTGATGATGTCGACCTGGCGGCCCTGTTCGGCATAGTAGCGCTTGGCTACATTGACGAACTTGGTAGCCACGCGCAGGCGGCCTTTGGGCTCTGGTGCGCCGGTTACGCCAGCGGTCATCAGCTTGCACTGGGCGATCTGCAGGTCCAGGGGTTCGTACAGGCCCTGGCCACCGTATTCCATCAGCACGTCCTTGCCGGCCACACCGAGGTCGGCGGCGCCATGCTCGACATAGGTCGGCACATCGGTGGCACGCACGATGAGCAGGCGCACATCATCCTGCGTGGTGGGGATGATCAGCTTGCGGCTCTTGTCCGGATTCTCGGTCGGCACGATACCGGCCTCGGCCAGCAGTGGCAGGGTATCGTCGAGAATACGGCCTTTGGATAGCGCGATGGTCAACATTGGAACGTCGGTCCTTAAGCGTCTACTGCCGGCCGGGCTCAGCAGCCCGACCGCATACGATTCGGCTGGCGCGTCCCTGCGCCACGATGACTGCTAGCCCGGTACGCGACGGATCTTCGCGCCCAGCATCTGCAGTTTCTCCTCGATGCACTCGTAGCCACGGTCGATGTGGTAGATGCGATCGATCAGGGTGTCGCCTTCGGCGACCAGCGCCGACAGCACCAGGCTGGCGGAAGCGCGCAGGTCGGTGGCCATCACCGGCGCACCTTTGAGCGCCTTGACGCCAGTGACGATGGCGGTGTTGCCCTCGACCTGGATCTGCGCACCCATGCGGTGCATCTCATACACGTGCATGAAGCGGTTCTCGAAGATGGTCTCGATTACCGCGCCAGTGCCTTCGGCGATGGCGTTGAGCGAAATGAACTGCGCCTGCATGTCGGTCGGGAACGCCGGGTAAGGAGCGGTACGCAGGTTAACGGCCTTCGGACGCTTGCCGTGCATGTCCAGCTCGATCCAGTCTTCTCCAGTGGTGATGTCGGCGCCGGCTTCCTTGAGCTTCTCGAGGACGGCTTCGAGGATGGTCGGGTCGGTATCCTTGACCTTGACGCGGCCACCGGTAACGGCAGCGGCGACCAGGTAGGTGCCGGTCTCGATACGGTCGGGCATGACGCGGTAGTTGGCCGAGTGCAGGCGCTCGACGCCATCGATGGTGATGGTGTCGGTACCGGCGCCCTGGATCTTCGCACCCATGGCGATCAGGAAGTTGGCCAGGTCGACCACCTCCGGCTCACGGGCGGCGTTCTGCAGCACGCTGCGGCCCTTGGCCAGGGCAGCGGCCATCATGATGTTCTCGGTGCCGGTGACGCTGACAGTGTCGAAGAAGAAGTGCGCGCCACGCAGGCCGCCTTCGGGGGCCTTGGCCTTGATGTAGCCACCCTCGACGTCGATCTTCGCGCCCATGGCCTCGAGGCCGCGGATGTGCAGGTCGACCGGACGCGAACCGATGGCGCAGCCACCCGGCAGGGCCACTTCGGCTTCACCGAAGCGGGCTACCATGGGGCCGAGCACCAGGATCGAGGCGCGCATGGTCTTGACCAGCTCGTAGGGAGCGACCAGGGTCTTGATGGTGCGCGGGTCGATCTCCACCGAGAGCTTTTCGTCGATCACAGGCTCGATGCCCATGCGGCCGAACAGCTCGATCATGGTGGTGATGTCGTGCAGGTGCGGCAGGTTGCCGACCGTGACCGGGCCATCGCACAGCAGGGTGGCCGAAAGGATCGGCAGGGCGGAGTTCTTTGCGCCGGAAATGCGGATCTCGCCATCGAGACGCGCGCCACCAGTGATAATCAGTTTGTCCATACGTATCTCGCCGCCAAGTAGGCTCAGGTGCGCTCAGCCCAGGCTGCGCTGCTGAAGAATTTCATGGTTACCGCGTGAATGCTGCCGTTGGCGATCCACGGATTGAGGTGAGCATAGATCGCCTGCTGACGCTTGACCGGGCTTTGGCCGGCCAGCTCGTCGCTGATCACGTTCAACTGGAAGTTGCAGCCTTCGCCTTCAACTTCGACCTGGGTTCCCGGCAATTTCTCTTCCAGAAAGCTTTTAACTTCTACGGCCTGCATGCTCAACCTCGATCGGCGCCCAACGCGCGCGGGTCGGCCATCATACAAAAAAGCCCCTCGCCTGCGAAGCCCATGAAGGGGCGCACTGACCGAGGGGCCTTTCCCGAACGGCAGGGCATCAGCCCGCCAATACCTCATCGAGGTCATAGACCCCGGCAATTTCCTGCATGTTCTCGGGGATACCGCGCAACTCCCAGGTTTTTCCGGCTGCCTGGGCATCGCGCATGAACCCCAGCAGCAACGACAGGCCAACGCTGCTCGATTTGACCACCGCAGTGCAATCGAACACCAGGCGCGCCTCGCCACTGGCGGCGATCAACGCCTTGCCCTGTTTGCGCAGGGCCGGGCCGCTGCGGTAATCCAGCACGCCGGCCAGGGCGAGAACGCCCGGCGCGGCCATGCTCACGGCGGCGTCGCTCATTTGACTTCCTTATCCGGCGAGCTGTCGGCTGTTTCCTTGGCCTTGGCCACTTCACCGGCCCAACCGTCGATGGTCTTGTCCAGGTTGTTGCCGTTACGCTGCATGGCATCCTGGAACTGGTCGCGGAACAGCTTGCCGATGTTGATGCCGTTGACGATGACGTTACGCACCTTCCACTCGCCGTCCAGCTTGACCATGGTGTACTGCACCGGATAGACCGCGCCGTTGGTGCCGGTGATCTTCATGCCGACGCTGGTGCGATCGTCACCCTCGGCCTTGGCCGGGTCGACGGTGATGCCCTGGTTGTTGTACTCCAGCAAGGCGTTGCCATAGAACTGCATCAGGCTGCGCTTGAAGTTCTCCTGGAAGCGCTGCATCTGCTCGGGCGAGGCCTTGCGCGAATACTTGACCGTCATGATGCTCCTGGAGATGCCGTCGGCATCGACCACCGGGCCAAGGTTGGCGTTGAGCGCGTTGTAGAACGCATTGGGGTCGGCCTTGTACTGCTCCTTGTTGCTCTTCAGGTCGCTGAGCAACTGGGTGGTGGTGCCCTGGATCACATCACGGGCAGACTGCCCCGGCGCCGCCAGGGCCAGCAGGGGAAAGATCGCCAGCAGGACCAGCAGGCCACGTCGCAGGATCGAAATCATGGAAACTCCTTAATTAGCCGGTTGAGCTTCTTTCGGTTCCTTGCCCACCGAGTTGAGCAGGAACTTGCCGATCAGATCTTCCAGCACCAGCGCCGACTGCGTGTCGTGGATGGTGCTGCCATCCTTGAGAACCACGTCCTCGCCGCCCACGCTGATGCCGATGTACTTCTCGCCCAGCAGGCCGGCGGTCAGGATCGAGGCAGTGGAGTCGGTCGGCAGGTTGTCGACATGCTTGTCCAGCTGCAGCGTCACCCGACCGGTATACGAGTCGCGGTCCAGATCGATGGCCGTGACCTTGCCGATGGTCACACCGGCCATGGTCACTTTAGCTCTGACCGTCAAACCGGCGATATTGTCGAAGTACGCATAAACTTTATATGTGTCGCTGCTCGGGCTGGCCGACAGCCCGCTGACACGCAGGGCCAGCAGCAGCAGCGCCAGGATCCCGGCCAGGAGGAACAGGCCGACACCGATTTCCAGGGTGCGGTTTTGCATCAGAAATCTCCAAACATCAAGGCGGTCAGAATAAAGTCCAGACCCAGGACTGCCAACGAGGCATAGACCACGGTCTTGGTGGTGGCACGGCTGATCCCTTCTGAAGTGGGCTCACAGTCGTACCCCTGGAATACGGCGATCCAGGTAACGACGAAGGCGAACACCAGGCTCTTGATCAGCCCGTTGAGCACGTCGTCGCTGAAAGAGACACTGTTCTGCATGTTGCCCCAGAACGAGCCTTCGTAGACGCCCAGCCAGTCCACGGCGACCCACGAGCCGCCCCAGATGCCCACCACGCTGAAGATCAGCGCCAGCAGCGGCAGCGAAATGAAGCCGGCCCACAGGCGTGGCGCCACGATGTACTTGAGCGGGTCGACGCCGATCATTTCCAGGCTCGACAGTTGCTCGGTGGATTTCATGTTGCCGATTTCGGCGGTCAGCGCAGAACCCGCGCGGCCAGCGAACAGCAAAGCGGTGACCACCGGCCCGAGCTCGCGCAGCAGGGTCAGGGCGACCATCTGCCCGACCGCCTGTTCCGAGCCATACTTGTTGAGAATGCTGTAGCCCTGCAGCGCCAGGACCATGCCGATGAACACGCCGGACACGACGATGATCGCCAGCGACAGCACGCCCACCGAATACAGTTGCTTGACCAGCAGCTGGAAACCGCCGCCGATACCACTGCGCCCGCCCAGCGAATGGCCGAGGAACAGGCACGAGCGTCCCAGTACGGCCAGCACATCGATGGCCGAACGGCCGAACAGACGGATACGTTCGAGTAAGGATTTTCTGCGCATCAACGCGTCCCCAGCAAATCGGCGCGGTAGTCAGGCGCAGGGAAGTGGAAGGGTACCGGGCCATCAGGGTCGCCTTTCATGAACTGGCGGATGCGCGGGTTGTCCGAGCCCATCAGTTCGTCCGGCGTGCCCTGCCCCAGCACCTGGCCATCGCCGACCACATAGATGTAGTCGGCAATGCTCGCGGTTTCCGCAAGGTCATGGGACACCACGATGCTGGTGATACCCAGGGCATCGTTGAGCAGGCGGATCAGGCGCACCAGCACGCCCATGGCGATCGGGTCCTGGCCGACGAACGGCTCGTCGTACATGAGGATCTGCGGGTCCAGGGCGATCGCACGGGCCAGTGCCACACGGCGCTTCATGCCGCCAGACAGTTCGTCGGGCATCAGGTCGATGGCGCCGCGCAGACCCACGGCCTGCAGCTTCATCAGCACGATGTCGCGGATCATCTCGTCCGACAGCTGCGTATGCACCCGCAGCGGGAAGGCCACGTTCTCGAACACATCCAGGTCGGTGAACAGCGCACCGCTCTGGAACAGCACGCCCATCTGCTTGCGCGCATCGAACAGGTCGCCCCGCGACAGCGCGGGCAGGTTCTGCCCATTGACCCAGACTTCGCCGCCGGCCGGGCGCAACTGCGCGCCCATCAGGCGCAGCAAGGTGGTCTTGCCGCACCCTGAAGGCCCCATGATGCCGGTGACCTTGCCGCGGGGAATGCGTATGTCCACGTTGCTGAAAATGCTGCGCGAACCGCGCTTGAAGGTGACGCCCTTCAACTCGACCGCGTAGGCGCTATCCACACTCATCTAGACTCCTTGCTAGTGCAGCCTCGTCATAGTGGACGCCTGCCTTCATCTTGAAGGCACACAGGTCCCCGGCGGGCCGAATAGCGGCGAACTATAGCACCGCTGATAGGCCCGCCCCAAGGCCGTCACCCCACTCGTTCAGGGCACAGACAGGCAGGCGCGGCATCCATATGACATTCGAAGGATGAGCCTTTCACACATTGCGGCTATAATCGCCGCCTTTTCATCAGGCATTGCGTTCCGACATGACCCAATCCAGCGAGCTGATCCAATCCGCCCAGCGCACCCTGCGCCTCGAACTCGAGGCCGTGGAGGCCCTGCTGGCCCGCATCGACGGGGACTTCATCAAGGCCTGCGAACTGATCCTGGCCAGCAAGGGGCGGGTCGTGGTGGTAGGCATGGGCAAGTCGGGGCACATCGGCAACAAGATCGCCGCTACCCTGGCCAGCACCGGCACCCCGGCGTTCTTCGTGCACCCGGCCGAGGCCAGCCATGGCGATATGGGCATGATCACCCGTGACGATGTCATTCTTGCCCTGTCCAACTCCGGCAGCACCGCCGAGATCATCACCCTGCTGCCCTTGATCAAGCGCCTGGGCATCCAGATGATCAGCCTCACCGGCAAACCGGACTCGCCCCTGGCCCAGGCCGCCGAGGTCAACCTTGACGCCAGCGTCGCCCAGGAAGCCTGCCCGCTCAACCTTGCGCCGACCTCCTCCACCACTGCGGCGCTGGCGCTGGGCGACGCCCTGGCCATCGCCCTGCTGGAGGCTCGCGGCTTCACCGCCGAAGACTTTGCCTTCTCCCACCCAGGCGGCGCGCTGGGCCGTCGCCTGCTGCTGAAGGTCGAGAACGTCATGCATGCCGGCGAAGAGCTGCCCGTGGTAAAGAGCGGCACCCTGCTCAAGGACGCGCTGCTTGAAATGTCTCGCAAAGGTTTGGGCATGACCGTGGTGCTGGGTAACGACGGCAAGCTGGCCGGCGTCTTCACCGACGGTGACCTGCGCCGCAGCCTGGACCGCAACATCGACGTGCACAAGACGCTCATCGACGAAGTCATGACCGTGCACGGCAAGACCGCCCGCGCCGAGATGCTCGCCGCCGAGGCACTGAAGATCATGGAAGACCACAAGATCAGCGCGCTGGTGGTTGTCGATCAGGACGACCGCCCGACCGGCGCCCTGAACATGCACGACCTGCTGCGCGCCGGAGTGATGTAAATGACTCAGGACCTGATGCAACGCGCCAAGGCCATCAAGCTGGCGGTGTTCGACGTCGACGGCGTGCTCACCGATGGCCGCCTGTACTTCCTCGAAGACGGCAGCGAGTTCAAGACGTTCAACACCCTCGACGGCCACGGCATCAAGATGCTCATGGCCTCGGGCGTGACCACCGCGATCATCAGCGGTCGCAAGACCCCCGTGGTCGAGCGCCGGGCGAAAAATCTCGGCATCCCGCACCTGTTCCAGGGGCGCGAGGACAAACTGGTGGTGCTGGACGGCCTGCTCGCCGAACTCAATCTAAGCTATGAACAGGTCGCCTACCTCGGCGACGACCTGCCCGACCTGCCGGTGATCCGCCGCGTCGGCCTGGGCATGGCGGTGCAGAATGCCGCGGCCTTCGTTCGCCAGCACGCCCACGGCGTTACCCAGGCCCGCGGCGGCGAAGGCGCCGCCCGCGAGTTCTGTGAACTGATCATGCAGGCCCAGGGCACCCTGGACGCTGCCAACGCCCATTACCTGTAAGGCTGCCCATGCTCAGCAAGAAGATCAGAAATGTCGCGCTGCTAGGCGGGATCGCTGCCGTGCTGGTTGCGGTAGGCTACTGGAACATCAGCCCGGAAAGCTTCCTCGAACAGCCCCAGGCCCAGGTCGACCAGAGCGCCATCGACTACTACGCGATCAACGCCCACAGCCTGCAGTTCCTGCCCGACGGCAAGCTGCAGTACGAAATGACCGCCGCCAAGGTCGAGCACCTCAAGGCCAGCGAGGTTACCCTGGTGACCACGCCCGACCTGCACATGTACCGTGGTACCGAATACCCCTGGCATGTGCAGAGCAAACGCGCCGAGGTCAACCCGGACGGCACCGAGGTGGAGTTGATCGACGAGGTGCGCGTGGCGCGCACCGACGAGAAGCAACGCGAAACCATCATCACCAGCACACGCATGACCGTGTTCCCGCAGAAGCAATATGCGCAGACCGAGCAAGCCGTTAGAATCGACGGCGCCGGTGGCACGACTACGGGCAAAGGAATGAAAGCGTATTTGAAAGAAGGCAGGATGGACCTGCTCTCTAACGTAAGAGGACAGTATGAGGCTCGTTAAAACCATCCCCCTTCTGCTCAGCCTGGGCGTAGCACTGGGAAGCGCGAGCGCCTTCGCCCTGCCGAACGACCGTGACCAGCCGATCCGCATCCAGGCGGACAACGCCCACCTGGACGACAAGCAGGGCGTCGCCACCTACACGGGCGACGTGATCATCACCCAGGGCTCGATGATGATCAAAGGCAACACCGTGACCATGACCCGCGCCGCCAACGGCGATATCGATGTGGTCACCTCGGTGGGCAACCTGGCCTACTTCGAGCAGCAGCAGAGTGCCGCCAAGCCCGACAAGATGAAAGGCTGGGCCGTGACCATCCAGTACCAGGCGCAGAAAGACGTGGTGATCCTCACCGACCGCGCCAAGGTCGAGAACGAAGGCAACACCACCGAAGGCGAGAAGATCGTCTACAACACCAAGACCCAGGTGGCTACCGCCGGGCGCGGTGGCAACGTGACTGCACCGCGTCAGCGTATCGACATGGTCATTCAACCGAAGAAAAAGGCCGAGTAAATGGCAACCCTCAAAGCCCAGCACCTGGCCAAGAGCTACAAGGGCAGGCAAGTCGTGCGCGACGTCAGCCTGTCCATCGACAGCGGCCAGATCGTCGGCCTGCTCGGCCCCAACGGCGCCGGCAAGACCACCTGTTTCTACATGATCGTCGGCCTGGTCCAGGCCGACCAGGGCCGTGTGCTGATCGACAGCCTCGATGTCAGCCACCAGCCGATGCACGGGCGCGCCCAGGCCGGTATCGGCTACCTGCCGCAGGAAGCGTCGATCTTCCGTAAACTGTCGGTGGCCGACAACATCATGGCCATCCTCGAGACCCGCAAGGACCTCGATCGCGAAGGCCGCCGCAAGGAACTGGAAAGCCTGCTGCAGGAGTTCCACATCAGCCATATCCGCGACAATCTGGGCATGAGCCTGTCCGGTGGCGAACGTCGCCGGGTCGAGATCGCCCGCGCCCTGGCCACCGCACCCAAGTTCATCCTGCTGGACGAACCGTTCGCCGGTGTCGACCCGATTTCCGTCGGCGACATCAAGCAGATCATCCACCACCTCAAGAACAAAGGCATCGGCGTACTGATCACCGACCACAACGTTCGCGAGACCCTGGACATCTGCGAGACGGCCTACATCGTCAACGATGGCCAACTGATCGCCGAAGGCGATGCCGAGACCATCCTGGCCAACCAGTTGGTCAAGGAAGTTTACCTGGGGCACGAGTTCCGACTCTGACCACAGGCCTGCCCGGAGCACTGGCGAATGCGCCTGATCGGGGCTTAAGTTGTTACAGTGCTCTAGGCAAACGCTGCAATTTCAGGCATATAACTTGCTTAAAGTCGGCGCCCAAGCGCCCTACGTGTAGTGGATGGCGCATGCGCGCCGGCAACAAGGTATTAAGCCCCAGCCATGAAACCATCGCTCGTCCTAAAAATGGGCCAGCAACTGACGATGACACCTCAGTTGCAACAGGCCATCCGCCTGCTTCAGCTCTCCACCCTGGACCTCCAGCAGGAAATCCAGGAAGCGCTGGAGTCCAACCCGATGCTCGAACGTCAGGAAGACGGCGAGGACTTCGACAACAGCGACCCCATGGCGGACAACGCCGAGAACAAGCCGACCGCCGAAGCCCAGGACAACAGTTTCCAGGAAACCTCCAGCAGTATCACGGAAAACCTGGAGGACGGCGAATGGGCCGAGCGGATCCCCAACGAATTGCCGGTCGACACTGCCTGGGAAGACATCTACCAGACCAGCGCCAGCAGCCTGCCGAGCAACGATGACGACGAATGGGACTTCACCACCCGTACGTCGGTGGGCGAGAGCCTGCAAAGCCACCTGCTGTGGCAGCTCAACCTGGCGCCGATGTCCGACACCGACCGGCTGATCGCCGTCACCCTGATCGACAGCATCAACGCCCAGGGCTACCTGGAAGACACCCTCGAAGAAATCTGCGCCGGTTTCGACCCGGAGCTGGACATCGAGCTGGACGAGGTCGAGGCGGTGCTGCACCGCATCCAGCAGTTCGAGCCGGCCGGCATTGGCGCCCGCACCCTCGGCGAATGCCTGCTGCTGCAACTGCGCCAGCTGCCGGCCTCGACACCCTGGATGAGCGAGGCACAGCGCCTGGTCACCGACTTCATCGACCTCCTCGGCAGCCGCGACTACAGCCAGCTGATGCGCCGGATGAAGCTCAAGGAAGACGAACTGCGCCAGATCATCGAACTGGTACAGAGCCTCAACCCGCGCCCGGGCTCGCAGATCGAGTCCAGTGAACCCGAATACGTCGTGCCCGACGTCATCGTGCGCAAGGACAGCGAGCGCTGGCTGGTCGAGCTCAACCAGGAGGCAGTGCCGAAGCTGCGCGTCAATCCGCAGTACGCCGGCTTCGTCCGGCGCGCCGACACCAGCGCCGACAACACCTTCATGCGCAATCAGCTGCAGGAAGCGCGGTGGTTCATCAAGAGCCTGCAGAGCCGCAACGAGACGCTGATGAAAGTGGCGACGCAGATTGTCGAGCACCAGCGTGGCTTCCTCGACCATGGCGACGAGGCCATGAAGCCGCTGGTCCTGCATGACATCGCCGAGGCGGTGGGCATGCACGAATCGACGATTTCCCGGGTGACCACGCAGAAATACATGCACACCCCGCGCGGCATCTACGAACTGAAATACTTTTTCTCGAGCCACGTGAGCACCGCCGAGGGCGGCGAATGCTCGTCCACGGCAATCCGCGCGATCATCAAGAAACTGGTGGCTGCGGAAAATCAGAAAAAGCCATTGAGTGACAGCAAGATCGCTGGTTTACTGGAGGCACAAGGCATCCAGGTAGCCCGTCGCACCGTCGCCAAGTATCGCGAGTCGTTGGGGATTGCCCCTTCGAGCGAGCGCAAGCGGCTGATGTAGCCCCCGGATGTGCCACAGCGTTTCAGTGGCAGGTGCAACACCTGCCTCTTTATGCACGGGCAACAAAGGAGAAGCTGTATGCAAGTCAACATCAGTGGACAGCATGTAGAAGTCACCCAACCACTGCGCGATTACGTGCTCGAGAAGCTCGCCCGGGTGGAGGGTCATTTCGACAAGATCACCAACGTGACGGTGATCATGAAAGTCGAGAAGCTTCAGCAGAAGATCGAAGCCACGCTCCAGATTCCCGGCGGTGAGGTGGTTGCAAACGCCGAACACCAAGACATGTATGCAGCGATCGACGCCCTGGCCGACAAGCTCGACCGCCAACTGAAAAAACACAAGGAAAAACAGCAAAGCCTGCTGCAAGGCGCAGCCGCCCGCTGATCCCCCTCATCCATGATCCGACTTGAAACCATCCTGACCCCCGGCCGTTCCCTCGTGAACGTGCCGGGCGGCAGTAAGAAGCGCGCCCTGGAAAAGGTCGCCAACCTGATCGCCGAGCAAGTACCCGAGCTGGAGATGCAAGACGTCTTCGACAGCCTGTGGGCTCGCGAAAAACTGGGCTCCACCGGTTTTGGCAATGGTATCGCCATACCCCATTGCCGCCTGGCAGGTTGCAGCGCGCCTGTCAGCGCCCTGCTGCATCTGGACGCCCCCATTGATTACGATGCCATCGATGGCGCCCCGGTCGACCTGCTGTTTGTCCTGCTGGTCCCGGAAGCCGCCACCGACGCGCACCTAGAACTGCTGCGCCAGATCGCCAGCATGCTTGATCGCAAGGAGGTCCGCGATAACCTGCGTGCCGCCGATAGCAGCGAGACCCTCTACCAGGTCGTCCTGGACGTACAAAACGAGCACTGAACATGCGCCTGATCATCGTCAGCGGTCGCTCCGGCTCCGGTAAGAGCACCGCCCTCGACGTGCTGGAAGACAACGGCTATTACTGCATCGACAACCTGCCCGCCGGGCTGTTGCCGCAGCTGGCTGAAAACGCCTTGATCAACACAGAGCTGTTGCAACCCAAGGTTGCGGTCTCGATCGATGCACGCAACCTGCCCAGCCATCTGTCACGCTTCCCTCAGTTGCTGGAAGAGGCACGCTCCCGGCATATTCAGTGCGACGTGCTGTATCTGGATGCCGACGAAGACACACTGCTCAAGCGTTTTTCGGAAACCCGCCGCCGCCATCCACTGACCAACGACAGCCGTTCGCTGGCTGAGGCAATCCGGGTGGAGAGCGAGCTGCTTGGGCCGATCGCCGACCTTGCCGACCTGAAGATCGATACCACCAACCTGAACCTGTACCAGTTGCGTGACTCGATCAAGCTGCGCCTGCTCAACCAGCCCGAGCCCGGCACTGCGTTTCTCGTCGAGTCATTCGGTTTCAAGCGTGGCATGCCGGTGGATGCCGACCTGGTGTTCGACGTGCGCTGCCTGCCCAACCCGTACTGGAAGCCGGAACTTCGCGAACATTCCGGCCTCGAACAGCCGGTGATCGACTACCTGGCCGCGCAGCCGGACGTCGAGGAGATGTTCCAGGACATTTCCAGCTACCTGCTCAAATGGCTGCCGCGCTTCGCAGCCAGCAACCGCGCCTATGTCACCATCGCCATCGGCTGTACCGGCGGCCACCACCGCTCGGTATACATTACCGAACGGCTTGGCCAACTGCTCCAGCAATCCCTGAAAAACGTCCAGGTCCGCCACCGCGACCTCTAGCCACAGGATCCGCCCCACGATGCCCGCCCGCGAAATCACCATCATCAACAAGCTGGGCCTGCATGCGCGGGCGGCCGCCAAGTTCGTCGGCGTCGCCGGGCGTTTCCCCTGCCAGGTACGAGTCGGGCGCGCGCCGGACAAGCTGGTGGACGGCAAGAGCATCATGGCGGTAATGATGCTCGCCGCCGGCAAGGGCACTCAGGTGCACCTGCTCACCGAGGGCGAGCAGGACAGCG
The DNA here is from genome assembly GCF_054062095.1 of Pseudomonas sp. TE6288. Taxonomy (NCBI): domain Bacteria; kingdom Pseudomonadati; phylum Pseudomonadota; class Gammaproteobacteria; order Pseudomonadales; family Pseudomonadaceae; genus Pseudomonas; species Pseudomonas sp. TE6288. Next base: position 4,143 of record NZ_JBSSEW010000005.1, on the reverse strand, counting down.
ACGCCATGGAGGCGTTGGTCGCGCTGATCGAGAACTTATTCGACGAAGGCGAATGAGCCAGGCGGCACGCCAAACAGATAATTGGGGCGTCAGGACATCGCCGTGTCCATCACCATCATCAGACAGAACCCGACACACAACCCCAGGCTCGCCAGGCGGTGATGCCCGTTGCTGCGTGACTCCGGAATGATCTCCTGGGTCACCACCAGCAGCATCGCCCCCGCCGCGCAGGCCAGGCCCAACGGCAGCAACAGTTCGGCAATGTTCACCAGCCAGGCACAGATCACCGCTGCCAGCGGCTCGACCAGCCCCGATGCCGCACCGATCAGAAACGCCTTGAAGCGCGGCATGCCCGCCCCTGCCAGCACCAGCGCAATCACCAGGCCCTCAGGCACATCCTGCAACGCGATGCCCATGGCCAGGCTATCGGCATCAGGCATCCCGCCACCGGCGGAAACCCCGATCGCCATGCCTTCGGGGATGTTGTGGGCAATGATGGCGATGACGAACAGCCAGATCCGCGCGGCGATAACCGGTTGCCGCTCACTGCCGACCAGGGCCTCCGGTGAAGCGCCGGAGACCTTGAGGTCGACCAGAAACAGGCACAACGCGCCGAACAACAGGCCGCTGCTGATCACACCACCGGCGCCCCAGGGGCTGAAGCCGATGGCCTGGGCCGCATCCAACCCGGGAATGATCAGCGAGAACGCGGTGGCCGCCAACATCACCCCGGCACCAAAACCGAGCAAGGTGTCGGCCACGGCCACTGGCATGTTGCGGATTACCAGCACCGGCACTGCGCCCAAGGCCGTCCCCAATGCGCACAGTGCGCCGCCCTCCAGGGCTCGCAACATGCGCGGTTCCAGGTCCAACCAGGCGATGCCACGCGACACCAGCAATGCGGTGCCGACCAGCAACAGCACGGTCCCAAGCGCCAGGCGGAACAGGCGCACACTGCTGACAGACATCACCTCGGAGCGCATACCGGTCAGACTCACTTCAGGGCTTCAAGGTAGCGGCGTTCCACTTCGGTCCAGTCGACCACGTTGTAGAAGGCGCCAATGTATTCAGGACGGCGGTTCTGGTACTTCAGGTAATAGGCGTGCTCCCACACATCCAGGCCGAGGATCGGCGTGTTGCCGTGCATCAGCGGGCTGTCCTGGTTACCGCTGCTCTCCACCACCAGCGTTTTCTGCGGGGTCACGCTGAGCCAGGCCCAGCCACTGCCGAACCGGCTCAGCGCGGCCTTGGTGAAGGCCTCCTTGAACGCCTCGAAACCACCAAGTTGCTCGTCAATGGCCTGGGCTACCTGACCCTCGGGTTGGCCACCGCCCTTGGGCGACATGACGGTCCAGAACAACGTGTGGTTGGCATGGCCACCGCCCTGGTTGACCACCGCCCCTTGCAGTTTCTCGGGCAGTTGCTTGACCGCGCCCACCAGTCGCTCCACCGGCCATTCGGCCCATTCGGTGCCCTCGATGGCAGCGTTGAGGTTGTTGATGTAGGTCTGATGGTGCTTGCTGTGGTGGATCTCCATGGTTTGGGTATCAATGTGCGGTTCCAGCGCATCGTAGGCGTAGGGCAACGCAGGCAAGGTATGTGGCATGTCAGTGGATTCCGTAGGCAGGTTTGCGTTCCGTGATGTCCGCGTGCGCGACCAGCTCGCTGGCTGCGGGCGCCTGGCGGTTCAGCAGGCGCTCGGTACGCGGGTATTGGCCGTACTCGGCGATGAAACTCAGCAGTTCGGTATAAGTGCGCCCGCTGTGGCGCAAGGCCGCGTCACGCAGGGCCTGGGGCAGGCGCGGATCCTGGCTGGCCTGGAGCAGCCGCTGGTGCGCCGCGCACAAGTAGTCGGCGCTTTCGTGCGGCTGGTTCAGGCGCAGGTGCAGGTCGGCCAGGTTGTGGTGGGCGATGACCAGTGCGGCCACCGCCTCGTCGACGTCATGCCAGCGCTCGAACAGCACCTGGGCCAAGGCCAGTGCTTGCAGGTAGTGCTCCCGGGCGTCGACCAGCTCGCCCTGCTCGAACAGGCGGTTTGCATCTTGGGTGGTGCGTTTCCAATGCTGCATGACGTGCCTCCTGGGCGGCCCGGGTTCAGATGCCGCCAGCGGTAAGTTTTTCCGGGTCCAGCAGCGCTTCGAGCTGGTCACGCGACAGGTCGGTGTGCTCCAGCGCCACATCGATGATCGGACGCCCCTGCTTGTAGGCGGTCTTGGCAATCTCGGCAGCCTTCAGGTAGCCGATGATCGGATTCAGCGCGGTGACCAGGATCGGGTTGCGCGACAGCGCCTCCTTGAGCTTGGCCTCATTGACCTTGAAGCTGGCGATGGCCTTGTCGGCCAGCAAACGGCTGACATTGGCCATCAGCTCGATGCTCTCCAGCAGGTTGCGGGCAATCACCGGCAGCATCACGTTGAGCTCGAAGTTGCCCGACTGGCCGGCCACGGCGATGGTCGCGTCGTTGCCGATCACCTGGGCGGCGACCATCGCGGTGGCCTCCGGGATCACCGGGTTGACCTTGCCCGGCATGATCGAAGAGCCTGGTTGCAGACCCTGCAGCTCGATTTCACCAAGACCGGCGAGCGGGCCGGAGTTCATCCAGCGCAGGTCGTTGGCGATCTTCATCAGCGCCACGGCAGCCGTCTTGAGCTGGCCCGACAGCGCCACCGCGGTGTCCTGGGAGCCGATCAGGGCAAACAGGTTCTCGCCGGGGGTGAACTCGACCTGGGTCAGGACGCTCAACTGGCGGGCAAAGCCTGCGGCGAACTGCGGGTGGGCATTGATCCCGGTGCCCACGGCCGTGCCGCCCTGAGCCAGCGCTTGCAGGCTCGGCAGCGTGGCTTCGATATGCGCCTGGGCCCCCTTGATCTGGGCGGCCCAGCCACCAAGCACCTGGCTCATGCGTACCGGCATCGCGTCCATCAAATGGGTGCGCCCGGTCTTCACGTGCTTGTGCACCTCGACTGCCTTGGCCTCGATCACCTGGGTGAGATGGCGCAAGGCCGGCAGCAGCTGTTCGTGCAGGGCCAGGGCGGCGCTGACATGAATGGTGGTGGGGATGATGTCGTTGCTGCTCTGGCCACAGTTGACGTGGTCGTTGGCATTGACCGGCTCGCCCAGCACATGGCTGGCCAGGGTCGCGATGACCTCGTTGGCGTTCATGTTCGAGCTGGTGCCAGAGCCGGTCTGGAACACGTCCACCGGGAAGTGCCGGATGAAATCCTCGGCCAGCAACTGTTCCACCGCCTTGACGATGGCCGCGCCCTGCCCTGCGCTCAGCTGTTCCAGCTCGACGTTGGCCTTGGCCGCAGCGGCCTTGGCCAGCAGCAAGGCGCGGATGAACTGGGCCGGCATCGGCTTGCCGCTGACCGGGAAGTTGTCGACCGCGCGCTGGGTCTGGGCACCGTACAGGGCCTGGGCCGGCACCTGCAGTTCACCCATGCTGTCGCGCTCGATACGGGTATCACTCATCTTCAAGTCCTTGCATCAGTTCTTCGGGAGAAATCGACGGCAGCAGCACGCAATTGGCGAGCTGCATCGCGTAGGGCTGCCAACGCTGGTTCTGTTCGAGGCGGTCGAGATTGCGCAGGTCGAGCAGCGGCCGCCAGGCCTGGTCCAGGCACAGGCAGCGCCAGTGCCAGGGCAACATGCGATCGTTGGCGGTATCGAGCAGCAGACGCAAGGCGGTCAAGGCCACCGTCCATGGCGAGGTCTCGGTGCAGCACACCAGATAGCGGCCTTCGGCGAGGTAGTGCTCGATCAGGCGTGGCTCGTCGGGTTCCAGCGCGCAGCGGATGCGCCGGCTGAGCCAGCGCCAGTTTTCCAGGTAGGGCAGTTCGTGGAGGACGGTTTTCATGAACATCATCGCCGGGTTACTGGATAATGATATTCATTATTAAGTGATAAATAGAATCAGTTCAAGCTGGACGATAGGCAAAATAAACCCGGCGCGATGGCCGGGTTGGGGAAAATGGGAGTTACGGCGTGGGGGGGGGGGGGGGGGGGGGGGGGGGGGGGGGGGGGGGGGGGGGGGGGCCCCCCCCCCCCCCCCGACCGGGTTTACCAGCAGATGCCTTCGGTGCGGCTGGTGGTGCAGGTCGGCTTGCTCATGAAGCCGACCAGGTCGATCACTTGCTTGCCGGC